>NZ_JAXEXL010000016.1:0-34146 GCF_034113385.1 Atopobium sp.
GCCTATTCCTGACCCAGATATTCAGCGCACGCGTGAGCGTATTATTTTGCGTGGTGACGTGCCTTCGCCTATTGATCCACCCGCGGGTTGTCGTTTTCATACGCGTTGCCCCATTGCTCAGGATGTTTGCGGGCAGGAGCCCATGCCTGAGTTCCGTGAGGTGGACAAGAAGCACTTCTGTGCCTGCCACTTTGCGTCCGTCAATCCTATTAAGGATGCGTCGATTGAACTCTAAAAGAGCCAAGCGGTAGTTATAACGGGTGGTTTAACCAAAAATGAGCGAGGTGGCTTTGCTGCCTCGCTTTTTTATACATTGCTGTTCATGCGGTATGATATACAAGAAGCATTGTAAGGATAGTCTTCAAGGTAAGGGTGGCCATGAGCAGATTACAAGAGCTTAACGAGGCGCGTACGGCAGCAACTCATGTGATTGCAAGAATAGATAATGCTATAGCCTCTTTGGATAGCGCTTCTTCTTGGGGGTTCTTTGATTTGTTGGGTGGAGGAGTGTTCTCCAGTTTTATAAAGCGCGAGAAAATCAAGGATGCCAATAGCGATATTAGGGGTTTGTCTGCTTCATTGCAGGTGCTCAATAAGGAACTTGAAGACGTGCACATGCATTTGCCTCAGGAAATAAGCAATACTATGACAGATACCATGTTTGACATTTGGTTTGATAATATTTTTACGGATGTACGCGTACAGGGTGAAATTAAAGAATCTCTCAGAAAGCTCAAAGATTTTAGAATGTCAGTCATCGAGATTATTGCTCAGCTTGATGCAGAGATACGTGCCTTAACGTAATGTGTTGTCATGCTTTTGTTGGAATAGGGTAAAACGCGTTACTCACAGAAATTATCAAAATAATTGTTTGCAGAAGCAAGAGCATGTGTTATATTACTTCTTGCTGTAACGCACGTCGGAGTGGCGGAATTGGCAGACGCGCTAGCTTGAGGTGCTAGTGACTACTCAACGGTCGTGCGGGTTCAAGTCCCGCCTCCGACACCAGTGTTACGAGCAGATAAGGGCCCCGCAGGGGCTTTTTTTATATCGCTCTAGGCGATGAGATACGGGGTGTATCGTATGTCAGAAGATTTTCGGGCTGATTCTTATCCCTCTACAAGCATTGAGCGTGCCTATTCTGTTGGTTCGGGTATTACGGCACCCGCCACACTGGCACGTCTTCTTGACATTACTTCTAATGGTGTCATTGTTTTTGCAAGTACGGGCGTTGTACTTTTTTCTAATGAACGTGCAGCTCATATGTTGGGTGTTCGCTCACTCATTGGTCGTCGCATAGATGAGTTTATGTATCCGGCTCAGTCTTTAGGTGCTGAAGTTGCTACTACAGCATTTGTGCCGCCTTTTGCTACCGATGGCTCTACTTGTGCCGTGGTGGCAAGCCATAGCAATGGTGGAGATGTTTTTCTTACGGTGCGCTGCGATGAGATTAGTGCTCCTGGTGAGAATTACCTGCTTATTATGGAGCCGTCTTCATTGCTTGCAGGCTCCATTACCGAGCAAACCGATGAGCTTGTCAGTGAATTGAGGGGAGCTAATCGGAGGCTTTCTGGTGTACTTAACATTGTGCTAGAGACACTGGATTGGAGCGATGTTGCCACGCTCTTTACTAACGTGCTGGAACAATTGCGTGACACTATGGAAGCTACGGGCACATTATTGTATCTGGCAGAGTCTGATGGTTTGGTGTTGCGCGGTACTACTGCTTCTATGGAAGTCTTACGCGTTCCCAAGTACTTATCGTTAGGCGATGGTATGGAGCTGCATGCCATTGCTGCTGGCAGGGCAATCCGTGTGCAGTTGTTGTCTCCAGAAAAAGAAGACCTGCGTATGCAGCGTTTTGACACGCGTCGCGTTCTTAACGAGGAAACCAATGAAACATTTAGCATTCCAGTGAGGGCATTGTTTCCTTTTGCAAGCAGCATTTTGGTTCCCGTGTGGTTTGCGGAGCGTGTTATTGCCTTAATTGTTGTGGGCTGGGAGCGTCCTAGGTCGCTGAGGCGCGATGATGCTCGCTTGTTAGATTCTGTGGCACAGTATTTATCGGTGCAGCTTATGGGGGCACTTACTGACCTTCGTACACAACGTCGTGCCCGTCTGGATAGCTTTGTGTCTCATTTGCATGAAGAGCTTGCTGAGCAAGAGAGCTTTACTGATACAGATATGAGTGCGTTGTTGCAGCGTGCTTGTGAGCAAATAGAGGCGCGTTTTATACCATTGGAAGTAGCAGAAGACGGGACCCTGCAAGTATGTCCTGCTAGTGATGCGTATAAACACATTAAGAATCTACCTCTGCAGGTAGCTCAATTGTGTGAGCAAAACACTCCAGATGAAGTGATGGCACTTCCGCTGGTAAGTAGTGAGGCGGGACGTGCATTGTCTGCATGGCTCGAGGATAAGAGCATGGAAAGTTGCGGTGCCTTTGTGTATGTGGGCACACTTGCGAAGAAAACATGGGCGTATTTGGCAGTGCGCTTCCATGGATATGAGCCATTGGATGACATTGAACTTGCCTTTTTGCGCAGTGTTACCAGCACGCTTAAGGATGGGTTAGTAAGCGCAAAAGCGCGTACAAGTGACAAGCGTATTGCACAGGCGTTGCAGTTAGGCATGCGCAATGAACTGCAAAAAGTTGAGGGCATTAGGGCAGATGGCATATATTCTTCTGCTACAGCGGATGCCTTTGTAGGCGGCGACTTTTATGATTTAATTCGTTTGCCAGGACGTCGTGCCTGTGTCATCTTGGGTGATGTGTCAGGACATGGTGTGGAGGCGGCGTCGGTTTCTGCAGCAGTAAAAACGGCATTAGGAGCCTATGCTTGGCAGGGGCTTAATCCAGCACGCATGGTGCGGACGCTCAATCGATTTTTGCTTGGTTTTTCAAGACTAGAAACGTTTGCTACCTTGTTTGTGGGTGTCATTGATGTGGCACAGGGGAAGCTTACCTATTGTTCGGCAGGTCATCCGCCTGCTTTGCTTGTGCGTGCCGACAATCAAACATTGGATGTATTGGATGTACAGTCAGGTGTTGTGGGCGCATTTGAAGAGATGAGTTACCGCGATGGCTACGTGTCCTTTAATGTGGGCGATACCCTGCTGTTATATACGGACGGCGTGACTGAGGCGCGCAATCCTGATGGAGTTTTCTTTGGTGAGCGTAATTTGCGTGAGGCAGCGCTGCGCGAAGCAGCACAGGGCAGCGATGGCATGCTCAATCGCCTCTTGGAAACGCTCGATCGCTATACAGCGCGTAGCCTTGAGGACGATGTTGCCATGGTACAACTTACGTTTACACAAATTGGTAGGCAATAACTGTATGTAGCTGGTCTTGTTGGGGAACAAGGCGAGTATGACACACAGAGCTGACATTGTTGTTTTGCCCCTTTGCGGGGATTTAGACGTAGTATCTACGCCTCGGGCACGTGCCACGATAGATGATTTAATTGAGGGTGGCTGTAAGCGCATCATTATTAACATGTCGGATGTGAGCTATGTGGATTCCGCAGGCATGGCCATGTTATTTTATGAGATGCGCCAGATGAGAAAAGCAGGCGGGTTGATTTCTCTAAGGTCGGTATCTGACAGCGTCTATCGTGCGCTTTGTATTGCCTGTGTGGTAGACGTTATCCCTGTGTCATTGGCGGGCAGAAAGGTCACTGTACCCGTTCTAGATGCCTCTGTGCGCCCTCTATGGCAGAGTTCTATGATTGTGTACCCCAATAAACTTGCAGAGGCGCGTGCTTGGGCTATTCATATGCTTGAGCGCGTAAGCCTTTCTCGTGACGATATTTTTGATATGACCTTAGCTGCAGGTGAAGCGTTGGGTAATGCGGTGGACCATGCTCATTGCAGTGATGGATGTATTTACCTTACCTTAGCAACGTATCCAGATCGCGTTGTTGTTGAGGTAAGTGACTGTGGGTGTGGTTATACGCTTTTAGATGGCGAGGAAGCAGTATCAGAAACGGGCAGTGAAGAACGTGGTCGTGGCATCAGGCTTATGCGTATGCTCGTTGATTCTGTATCTATTCAAAAGAAGCAAAGTGGTAGTGGCACCGTTGTGCATATGGAAAAGCTCCTTAATTATTGCGAGCTCCCGCGCGTTTAACAATTTATTTTGATTGTATATTGACAAATCTTTTGTCTCCTTTTTATAGTTAACCCTAGTTAACTAATGCTATAAGGAGTAGATATGTCTCTTAAAAATATAATTACGGCGGCAGTATTCGCAGTTATTGGCTTTATTGTCATGCTGGGCGCTGGTATGGCGGTGACTGTGTTTGGCACTATGGGCGCGTTTTACCTTAATGTGTCCTTTGCAACCATCTTGGGTGCTCCCATTTATGTAGTGCTTCTTAAGAAAGTTCCTGCTCACGGCGTTGCAGGTATTTTTTTATCTTGTGCCAGGAATTGTCTATTTGCTCATGGGCTTAGCTCCTATGACGATGGTGTATATAGGTGCTGCTATCTTATCTGAGCTTATTTTGCTTGGTGGGGGCATCCATGACAATAAACGCATAGGTCTATCTTTTGTTGTATCAACACTGTTTGAGTCTTTGCACGGCATGTTTTTTGTTTTGTACTATGGTGCCGCTGGTTTGGTCAAACAGTTCCCCTCTATGTTTACGGCAGAGTTGGCTCAGATTACTGCCAACTTCTATTTCAATCCGCGCAACGTGCTTATTGTAATTGCTATCCAGATTGTTGCGTCTTTGCTTGGTGTGGCTTTGGCATTCTTTATTGATACAAAGTACTTCTCGGGTAAGCGTCAGCAAAGCGCTCTGGACGAGCAAGCACCAAGCGAGTAGTGCGACGTAGCTTGTGATGATATCTAAAATGAAGGCGACATCAGCTCGCTTGAATCCGTTTACACTTGCAGCCATTATTGTGGTGCAGTCGTTTATGATTCCGCTGCTAGGTAGCTGGGGATTTGCAGGGTGCTTGCTCTTCTCGGTAGCGCTTTTGTTGTGGCAAGCGCCAACACGCGGACCTCGTCTGCTTGCGGTGGTAGGCCTTTGTGCACTGCTGTTTGGGGTGCTTATGGGGCTGTCACGCATAAGTATGATGTTTCACTCCATTACGGGCATGCTGGTTATTTTGTTTCGCATGTTGCCTATGTTAGTGTTGGCACAAATACTCACAACTTACAGCGCATCTGAATTGTTGAGTGCTTGTCGTGGCGTGCGTCTGCCTCAGTGGCTTTGTGTGGGATTGACCGTGTTTTGGTGCTATTTGTCGCAGATGCATGCACGAGTGGCTGCCTTGCGGATGGCGCTTAAGATTCGTGGACTTGCACGCTTGTTTGCGCATCCTTTGCGCTATTTTGAGCATCATATGGTGCCGCTGCTTTTTCAGTCTATTGACGTTTCTAATACGATGACCTGTTCAATTATCACAAAAGGCATTGAGTACCCCTGCACTAAAACCAACTATCGAAACGTTCGTTTTAGAATGCGCGATTTTGCGTGCGTAACGCTCGCCTGCACATCTATGGGGGTGTTGCTATGGCTGGGGTATTAACTGAGGCTTCTTCTGCTCAGGATGCTTCTGAACCTCAGTTTGCTGTTGAAGCTCATATTGATTCGTTTAAGTACACGTCTGCCGAGAAAAGCGCTGCCGCTCAAACACCCACTCTTCATGCGCCAGATGCAGTTTTACACGATGTGCACTTGTGCATTAAACGCGGAAGCTTGACGGTTTTAACAGGACTTTCTGGGTGCGGCAAGACCACGCTGCTTAGACTTATTTGCCGTTTATATCCAGACTTTTTTGAGGGAACCTTGCAAGGCAGTGTGCGCGTATTAGGGCGCGATACGCATGAATATGCGCCAGGAGAAATGGCAACCTGCTTAGGTTTGGTATTCCAAGACCCACGAAGTCAGTTTTTGTCCACCATCGTAGAGGATGAGATTGCTCTTACCGGGGAAAATTTGGGCATCGAGCGTGAAGAACTACAAAAGCGTGTAGAACAGATACTTGCGTTTTTAGGCATTACTCATCTTAAACATAGAAGTGTGTTGGAGCTGTCTGGCGGAGAGCGTCAAAAGGTAGCTATTGCATCGGTTTTAGTGTCTCAACCAGATGTGATTGTCATGGATGAGCCCTCTGCCTCGTTGGATTATGCATCTACGCTGCAGTTGGCGCAGATGTTGGTCAAGCTTAAACAAGCTGGTAAAACCATTATCGTGGCAGAACATAGGTTGTTTTATCTTACGCATATCCTCGACCAGTTGGTTGTTATGCAAGAGGGAACCGTTGAGGGTGTGTATGAGCCAGAGCAGTTGCATCAAGATCTTGCCCAGCGTCTTCATCTTCGTGCGTTTGACGAGAAAACCCTCGTGGCGCAAGCTGCTACGCCAGTAACACCAAAGCTGGATGCTGATGTACAAACGAAGGTTACGGCTCAAACCGCACAAGGCACGGAGACTATACCAGCTATAGGGGTTTCTCGAGAGTATGTGCGTGGGCTTGATGTGTTTGTGTCGCATCATTTTTGGAAACGCACACAGCTCATGCAGGGTGTTGGGTTTGATTTATTGCAAGGTTAGGTCCTTGCGGTGGTTGGTTCTAATGGTGTGGGTAAGTCTACGCTGGCAAAACAGTTATGTGGCTTGATTGCGGCCAATACATCACTAGTTACGAGTTGGGGAAATAATGGGAGAACGCGTAATGCTGCAAGTTTTTATGTTATGCAAGAAGCAGCAAACCAAATATTTTTTGAATCGGTGGAGGAAGAGCTGCTCCAAGGCAGGCGTGACAAACGTAGCTGTGAGCGTGCTGCGTACTTACTCAAAAAGATAGATTTATGGGAGCAACGTCTGGAACATCCTCAAATGCTTTCTGGGGGGAGAGCAACAGCGCTTGGTAGTGGGGGCAGCGCTGATGGAGCCTCATAAGCTGATTGTATTTGATGAGCCTACAGCAGGCTTAGATTATAAGCGTATGAGCTGTTTGGCAGAGCTTATTGCTGTATGTGCGCAAACCAGCGCTGTTATGGTGATTACCCATGACACTGAGCTTATCATGAAAGCGTGTACACATTGCTTGTTGTGTGATGCGCATGATACGCATATGGTAGTTGTATCTGGCAATGAGCAGCGTATCCACTCGTTTATGGCAGGTGCTTGAGCTGTGGCAATGTAAGACTTCCCAAAAAACGACACGGTAAAAAACGGCGACAGAGAAGTTCTCTGTCGCCGTTATGCATACAAAAGGCTTAGTAGTTGCGTTAGAGGCGTGCCCTTTAGATAAGCATGCGTTTAGCCAAAGGCAACTTGTGCAATGAGCAGTACAGCATTAAGTGCAACCGTTGCAATGAGCAAAGGAGTAATGAACTTAAGCCAGCGGCTAAAGGGAACATCAACCATGGCAAGTGAGGCTAAAATCAAGCCTGTGGGCGTAATGTAAGAAATGAGGCCCTGACCATAGTTGTAAGCAGCAATGATGGCAGCACGGGATACGCCAACGGCATCGCCTAGGGGAGCCATAATAGGGATAGACAAAACTGCCAAGCCAGAGGATGAGTTGATAAAGAAGCCCAGGACAATGTACACAAGTAGCATAACCACAATAAAGATAAGAGGACTCATGCCGTTTACAACACCAGAGAAGTAATTGAGGATGGTGTCGGAAATAAGACCGTTTTCCAACAAAATGTTAACAGCACGTGCAACACCGCAAACCAGGGCAACACTCATAAGATCTGCTGCACCTTCGATGAAGGTATCCATAAAGTCTTCTTCTGCAAGACCACAGGTAAATGCAAGGATTGCAGCTGCAGCTAAAAAGACTGCAGTCATGTTATCAAACCACCACTGCTTGGCAACAATGCCCCAAACCAGAACAATAAAAGCACCAAGGAATACAAGAAGGGAAAGCTTCATCCTGCCAGTAAACTCAAGGACTTCACCTTGTCCGCCCCAGCGTTCCTCAATCTTTTCTTTCATGTCATAGCAAACAGATTTAGAGGGATCTTTGCGTACCTGATGGGCATACCATAATACGTAGGCAATAGCCATGATAGAACCAATGACGAGGGCAATAAAACGCCAGTTCATTTGCTCTGCCATGTTAATACCAGCAGCTTTAGTTGCAACGCCAATAGCAAAGGGATTGAGCGTGGAGTACATGGTACCAACAGATGCTCCAACAAAAATTACAGCAATACAGGTCATTGCGTCATAGCCTGCTACCAAAAAGACAGGCATCAAAATGGGATACAACGCAATGGTTTCCTCACCTAGGCCAAACGTGGTTCCACCTATAATCATGAGAAGCGATAGAACAATGATGAGGATAAACTCTTTGCCTTTTGTAAGACGAGACAAGGCAAAAACCGCTGCATTAAGAGCACCAATCTTGTTGAGAACACCAATGCAGCCACCTAAGATAAAGACGAACAAAATAATGTCAATGGTGTCATAAACGCCTGAAATAGGAGCGAGCAAAAACTCGATAACGCCTTGAGGTTTAGAGTCCAAGCGCTCGTAGGTATCAGGAATGGCAACGGGTTTGGAGATGGCTCCACTGGTATAGTCTTCGATTTTGCCCGAAATACCCAGTTTAGTGAGGGTGTCTTGTGTGGCCTCCATGGTCTCGGTGGACTCGTCGGGGTGCGTAATGACAAAGGCCTCGGCATCTGCGTTATATTGCAGCTTAGAATAACTACCAGCTGGCACAATAAATGTCAGGATTTGAGCAAAAATCATGACAATAAAGAGCACAGTAATTGCAGTTGGGAAGTGGAGCTTAAACTTCTTGCGTTGAGGATTTTCTGGAGAACCTTGCTGTGCAAGTGTGGCTTCATCGGCCATGTGTATTCCTTTCTCCATAACAAGGTCGGCGCGTTTTGGACGTGTCGGCCGCCAACAAAAATATGTTCTGTAACAATTTAGAAATAATACTAGTATTGCCTAATAAAATAGAAACTTATTTGTGAACGGCCTCTAGTTATCCGTGAGTAACAAAAAGCAACCCAACATTTGCATTGAGTTGCTCTTTGGTGTAAGAGAATCACAGCCTAATGATTTTATCGATGTGATATTACGATGTGATGTTAATGAGTCTGTGTGTATGCTGGCGCTATCGTTGAATGGGACCGTCCCAGGCAAGCATTCCGCCCTCTACATTGGTAACGGTATAGCCTTGTGTAGCTAAGAATTGAGCTGCTCTACCTGATCGTTTTCCAGAGCGGCAAATTACGTAATAAGAAACGGTAGGGTCTAACCGTGTATAGCTTGTTTGCAATCCAGAAAGCGGTAGATTTTGAGCGCCGGGAATGTGACCAAGCTTGTATTCAATCACTTCGCGCACATCAAGGATGTGCAGCGTAGTCAGAGGCAGTTGAGTAAAAGCTGTCATGCTTATGGATTTCATAGGAGCTCCTTTGCGTGCGCAACAACCCAGTGCAAAAAAATCGAGGCCGTTTCCCATCTGGGGCGTACCTCGATTGCATGAGTGTTGGTAAGCACGTGGGTGTGGATAGTCTACCTCATCAAAGCTGTAGAGACCACCAAGCTACCGTTGTGTCTTACTGGTTCTTACGACGAACAAGAACACCAGAGCCGGCAATTGCTACGCCCAAGGCTAGAGCTACCAGAGGAATAGTGGTGGAAGCATCGCCAGTGGCAGGAAGCTTGGCGGCAGGAAGGTCACCAGTGGCAGGGAGCTTGGTAGTAGCCCTTGTCTGAGTTACCGTAGGCTTATCAGCGTTGGGATTAGCAACGGTAAACGTAGCGCTTGCCATACCGTCGTTAGAAATAATATCGATAGTATGCTTACCTACAGCTAAGGTCTTGATGAAGTCTGCAGACAGCGTTACATCGGTAGAACCCTCAAGAGCGGTGTAGTAAGAAGGATTAACAACCTTACCGTCTACACGGACTTCCTTAAAGAGCGTGAAGGGAGCATTGGATACAAATATGGCAGCTTCGCCCTTAATGACCTGAGGAGTCTCTTTCTCCATCTTGTAGTTCATAAGGTCTGCGTCATCATGACCATTAGTGGTAAAGGCCTTAATCAATGCGTTACCAAACTCAAAGAACTCATCGTTACCAATGAGCTTACCAATCTCCTTGGGAGTTACCCACTTGTAGCCATTCTCGGTAAAGAGTTTGACGTAGGTCTCACCATCGTTGGCAACAACGGTAGACCAGACATAGCCCATAGCACGACCCTTGGTCTCTGCATTGTTCTTGTCGGGGAACTGTGCCTGCTGAGACATGCCCGTCTCAAGATTGAGATAGGAGTTGGTGGTGCCATCATCGTTTACACCAGTAATGTTTTGAACAATGGCAAAAATCTGACCAGCTGCGAGCTGCAAAGCCCTTGGAAGCTTAACGGTGTGCATGCCAGGAACAGCGGCGTCGTAGGTAAACTCCATGACGGGCTTGCCATCATTGGTAGGATCGTTGTCCTTGAAGGCATCCATATTCTTATAGACGTAAATCTTTACGGTTGCCTTGGAGTTTGCCTCACCGGTGTGGACGGAAACAGCGCGCAAGGTCTCATTGCCGTTTGCCTTAAATACGTTTGCTACTTCAGTGCCCTTATCGGCTGTACGCAGTACAAAGGGAGACTGAGACTGGTTAATAAGGAAGTCATACGAGTAGTTATTGTCGTAGTCAAAGCCATCCTTCTCAAGATCTACCGAGAAGTACGAAGGCGTGTTGATGGAGTGGTCGTAGTAAGACAGCCAGAAGTAGCCAGTGTGCTCGCCCTTCTCGTTGACGATACCCCAATTTGCCTTCTTGGCTGCGGTAGCATCATCGACCTTGAAGTTCTTTTTGAACCAATCAGCAGAACTCCAGCTGTTCTTTACAAGCCACGCGCCCTTCTTAAGGCCAGAAACATCGTTTTTGCCAGCCTTAAACTTAGAGGGATCAAAATCGTCATCCCAACCAACAATGGTTACTGCGTGGGTAATTTCTACTTCAGTAGCATCACAGTACTGTGCCCAGTGCTCACCGTTGAAGTAATCACTCTTGGCAGGCTGTCCAGGCCTGTAGGTATCAGCGCCATAGCCAATTTGTACGGCACCATACTTAACTAATGCCTGCTTAATAAGTTTATCGGCATAGTCATTATGGCCCTTGTAAACAAGGTGATCATTCTTGTCAGGGACCAAGTTGTTGGGGTTAGGCAGGTAGTAAACGCCATCTACATGCACGCCAGGCTTACCCTCTTCAGGCTTACCGTCCTTATCGGTATAAAGACTCCAGTTATCGTGCCAATTGCGCATCTTAAGGAGGTTCTCAAAGGTCATCTCAACGCCCTTGGGCCAATATGGCTGAGCTTTTTCTGTGGCTACACCTTGCCATGCGGTAAAGAGTGTTTGAGCCATGGTTGCCCAACCACCGCAATCCATGCGATCGGGAGCCTCATCAATGGGAAGAACGTCTACTTGGCCTTCACCCTTTTGGCTGCCAGCTTTTTGCAGGTCATAGGCCATCCAAGCAAGGTAAAGCTCAGAGAGGTCTACGCCGTTATCTTCAAGGTTAGAAAGGATGGGGTGCAGGTGGTCTTGTGGGTTATACGCCTGAGCTGCAGCGCCACCCTGCGCCTTAAGAATGGCAGATTCAAGAGCCGAGATAGAAGCAAAGGCCCAGCAGGTGCCAAAGGGAGACTGGTTCTTTACTGGGGTAGTTTGTTTAAGATTGTTAAGGTAGTAACGCGTGATTTTCTCGATATCTAAGTTGGTATCGATAGAATCAAGCCTGCGGTTTTGACCGTTAACAAGCATTTGTGTTGCGCCCGTAATCTGAACGCCACCGTTGTGGGAATCACCCAAATCGCCAGTCTTAAGGTCAAAGTCAAAAGGTTTGAATTCGTGCATCCACTTAAGGTATGCTTTCCAGTCCTCAGCATCGGTCTTGCCGTCACCATTGAAGTCAAAAATAATCTTGGTGCCGTAGGAATTGGTGTTATCTACTACGGAATCAGACTGAGGAGCTACAGGGGTACTAACAGGCTTGTTGTCTGGGGTAGTTTGAGCAGGCGCAGGATCTGTCGATGCAGCCGTGTTGTTGGTATCGGGGCTGGTGGGAGTTGCGGGGTCGGTAGGAGTGGTAGCAGGTGTGGGGTCTGCGGCAGTTACGGCAGTGTTGAGTGCCTCACTGGTCTTCTCGTCCTCATCTGTAGCGGTAGTGGTTGCAATTGCTACGGCATCAGTATTGGTAGCTGACGCCTGAGCAGAGCTGGCCTCTACTGCATGAGCTGCCATGGGCGAGGAAAGTAGGATGGCCAAGGCAGCAGCGGCAATTGCATGCAATGTGCGACGCTTAGACCAAGCGCGAATGCTCGCTTTTGCGTTGAGGACTTTAAGACGGTAATGATCGTTCATCATGCCTCCAAAGGACTGAATAAAAAACACGTACTATCCATATGTAACACGGACATACTAATAAAAAATCTGTGTTTTGGTAAACGATTATGAGTAAATAGAACAGAGTTATTCATAATTATAAATAACTTTGTCATATTCATGGTATCTTATGTATATAAATGAACTTTTTAGTGTATGTATTCTCAGGTTAATAAAATTGTTAAACGGTTGTTTTATACAACAAGCGGTTGCCCTGAGTATAGTGCCTGTAAGCAGCTTGAAAGCTTCTCCTAGAGTACCTGTAAAGAGAGAGCAAGCAAACGAGAAAATCCACTCACTTGCTCTATGGATACAAAACTGGAGACGCTGTTTGTGTTAGAGCGTTGCCAGTAAGGCGTTGACTTCATCGCGGGTAGCAAAGTCTGCAGAGAAGGCACTGGCAGAGCCTGTACAGATACCGGTATAAAATGCAGTAGCGGCATCGTTGTTACTTTCGAGCCAGCCAGCAACAAAGCCAGCAACCATAGAGTCTCCTGCACCAACCGAATTAACCAAGGTGCCTTGAGGAGCAGGAGATTGAAGCACCTCGCCCTTCTCGGAAACAAATACAGCACCTTCTCCAGCCATGGAAATAAGCACATTACGTGCTCCCTTTTCCTGCAGTTTTTGAGCGTAGGGGATAACCTCATCACGCGTTGTAAGCTCTACATTAAAGATGGCACCGAGCTCATGATTGTTGGGTTTAATAAGGAAGGGATGGTACTGCAGCACATTAAGAAGCAGGTCAAGTTCTGCATCTACGACAATTTCTATGCCGCGACCGGACAGGCGTGCCATGATTTGCTCATACATGTCAGAGGGCAACACTGAAGGAACGCTACCAGAGATAATAAGTATGTCTCCAGAGACTAACTGGTCAAGCTGGTTAAAGAGTTGTTGTAGCTCATCAGGCGTAATATGGGGGCCAATGCCGTTAATCTCGGTTTCTTCGCCAGCTTTTATCTTAACGTTAATGCGCGTCATGCCAGTTTGTGTACGAATAAATTGGGTCTTGCACCCATGTGCAGAGACAAGCTGTTCTAGCGCGCTTCCAGTAAAGCCTGCGATAAAACCTAAAGCACAAGACGTATGACCAAGATTGCCGAGCACAATAGAGACATTAATACCTTTACCACCAGGCATAACGTTTTCATAATTGACGCGGTTAATCTTACCAGGGGCAAGCGCATCCAGACGAACAACGTAGTCCAGGGCAGGATTAAAGGTGACAGTGTAAATCATAACAACCAGCCTTAGGTAGAAGCGTTTGTATGGTGCTTATTATCCGTCATACATCTGAAAGCTGCTACCAGATGAAAATATTTCGCAGTAAAACTCTTCAGGTACAATGAACATGAGACGGTTTTCTTAAAAGAAAATCAAATCCTGTAACCGACGATAAAGAGACATAATGACACAAAAGATTTTGAGTTTTGGTATCCCTTGTTTTAACTCGGCTGAATACATGGATCACTGCATCTCTTCTATCTTAGAGGGTGCAAACTATGCTGAAGATATTCAGATTATTATTGTAGATGACGGCTCTGTACGTGATAACACTGCTCAAAAGGCAGATGAGTGGGAGCAAAAATACCCTGGTCTTATCAAGGCGATTCATCAACCCAATGGTGGTCACGGCACTGCGGTGCTGGCTGGTTTGCAGGCAGCGGACGGTGTGTTTTACAAAGTGGTTGATTCAGATGACTGGTTGGATAAAGACGCATTAGCAGCTTTGCTGGACAAGTTACGCCAGTCTGAGGCAGATGGCGAGCATTTAGACCTTGTTATCACCAATTATGTGTATGAGCATACAGCGGATAACACGCGCAATTATGTATCATATCGCAGCATTTTGCCTATCAACAAGATATTTGGTTGGGATGAGGTTGGCCATTTCCACATGTGGCAAAACTTGCTTATGCATTCACTATGCTACCGCGCGGATATTTTACGAGCAGATGGTGGTACGCCTTTGCCTGCGCATACGTTTTATGTGGATAACATTTATGCATTTGTACCACTGCCTCGCTGTGAGCGTTTGTACTATCTGGATGTGGATTTGTATCGTTACTTTATTGGCCGAGAAGATCAGTCGGTCAATGAATCTGTCATGGCTGGCCGTATTGATCAGCAAGTGCGCATAACTCGCATTATGATGAAGTCGTATCATTTGTATAAGGATATTAAGTCTGTAAAGCTGCGCAGCTATATGGTCAATTACTTTATCATCATGATGGCTATTTGCTCAGTGTTCTCTAAGCTCTCTGATCACGAAGACGCTATGGATGAGCTGGAAAAGCTCTGGAATGATTTGCGTGAGTATGATTATCGCTTGTATCGTCGTTGTCGTTGGGGCGCTGTTGGTTTGGGCACTAACTTGCCTACTAAGTTGGGCACAAAGATTACCATGGGTGGATACCGTATTGCAGGTAAGATTGTTAAGTTTAACTAAGGGAAGATTTTGTAGGTAGCTTATTGTGAGTTTTGGTCAACTGCTTGGCAACATTATTTGGATTCTTTTGGGCGGCATTGAGAGCGCTGTGGCATGGTTGCTGATTGGCATCTTGTTTTGCTGCACCATTGTTGGCATTCCTCTGGGTTTACAGGCGTTTAAGATGGCTCGTTTAACGCTTATGCCCTTTGGCGCTCAGATTGTTTGGAATGGTTCTGGTGTTAGTGTGTTTGCTAACGTTGTTTGGTTTATCTGCGGCGGCTTTCTCATGGCTGTGTATTACGTCTTGATAGGGCTACTCTTTTGTCTGACTATTGTTGGTATTCCTTTTGGTATGCAAATCTTTAAGATGGCGCAACTGTCCCTTGCTCCTTTTGGCGCTGAGGTGTTGTAATGGCATCTAGTATTTCTTGGATTAAGCAACATCGTGCAGCAGCGCTTTTTGTAGTGGTGTTTCTTGCTGGTATGATTGTTAATGCGCTTGGTGCCTACACAGGCCAGATTTGGTTTGATGAAAGTTACTCCGTTGGCCTTGCTACCAAGTCTTTTTTTGATATTTGGCGCATTGGTGCGGCTGATGTGCATCCCGTGCTGTATTACTGGATGTTACATTTGGTGTATTTGGTATGTGGCAAAAGCATTCTTGCTATGCGTCTTTTCTCGCTGGTAGGCACTGCCCTTTTAGGCCTACTTGGTTGGACGCATATTCGTAAAGATTATGGCAATGCTACTGGTATTTTGTTTACCTTTTTTGTGCTGTTAAGTCCTTGGGGCATACAAGAATCTGTTGACGTGCGTATGTATTCTTGGGCAGCTGTGTTTACTATGGTTGTACTTATATATACGGCACGCATTTGCCGAGGTCTTCTCGACAAAGAGGGTTTTGATGGCATTGATTTTTCTTGGTGGCTGATTGCTTTTGGTTTTGCCTTGGCGTCTGCGTATACTCACTATTATGCTGCCATTGGTGCATTTGTCTGCATGTTTGTCTTGCTGATTGTTGTGGTGTATGCGGTAGCGGTACATGTGTCTGGTGCTCGTAAGGCTCTTCGTACCTTTGTGATTGCTGCGCTGGCATGCGTTATTGCCTATTTGCCTTGGATTCATGCCATGATGTCCCAGGTCAAAGGCGTTTCTGATGAGTATTGGATAGAGTTTCATTTCCCTCAAACCGTATACGAGTTCCTAGAGTTTCCCGTTCGTACGGTAGCAATCAACGGCATTATTAAAAACCATGATTCTAATCCTTTAGGACCTCTCCCAGGTATAGCGTTTTATGTCTTGCTTCTTTGTGTAGTAGTGGCTTCAGTTGTATATGTCGTGACTCTGCTTACGGGTATAAAAAACCACCAGACACGCAGTGCTCAGTTACAGCACAACTGGTTTGTTGTAAGTCTTTCTGGCAAATTGAGCATGCCAGTATGTATGCTGTATAGCACCAGTTTGCTATCTGCGGGCTTGTCCGTGGCTATTCATCAGTCAATTATGCAGGCACGCTATTTGTCCTGCATTTTGGGCGCAGCTTGTTTGGCGTTGGCAGTTTTGTTTGCAAAGCTTCTGGAAGTGTGTGATTCAGATAGCAAAGCCTTTACTACACGGCTTTTGGGCAAGCGGGCACTTCTGGCGGTGGCAGTAGTAAGCTACATCATCTTGGGTGGCGTGAATCAGGTACAGATTTGTAACGCAAGTTATGATTGGTATAACTGGGCAGTTGTTGATTATTATCGTGATGTAGTACGGGCAAAGGACGGTTCTTTGTTGCCGGTATATGCAGAGGGTAACATCGGAGATACTATTGTTGCGGCTGCTCCACTCTCTGTGTATGTGCCTGAGGCTACCATTACCATTCCTACAGAGAAGCTCGCGTATGAAGCCTATACTCCTTCGATTGAATTAGTAGATGACGTGATTGCGCACGCCAAGACTAAGCATGGACGCATGATTTATGTGGGCAATGGCGCCGATGATCACTATGCACAAGAGTTTGCTCGTCAGATAGGTGCAACCGTCGTAGAATCAAAGACATTCTGGCGCCCCTATAAGTCAAACATGTGGACCATTTCTATTTTAGAGAGGTCGTAGGTCTGGTATGACTCGTTTATCCATTGTTGTTCCTTGTCACAATGAGGAGCAAACGATAGAGCTGTTCTATACCACTACGCAAGCTATCGCGATGGATGAACTTGCTCAACGTGAAGTGGAACTGCGTTTTGTGTTTGTGGATGACGGCTCTAAAGATCATACGCTCATAAAGCTGCGTGAATTGGCGGCAGCACATGAAGAAGTTTCGTATGTATCCTTCTCGCGCAACTTTGGTAAAGAAGCAGCTTTACTAGCTGGTTTACAGGCTGCGGTTCAATGTGGTGATCTGATTGCTGTCATGGATGTTGATCTGCAAGATCCTCCCAGTTTGTTGCCCAAGATGTGTGATTTGGCGCGCACTGGTGAGTATGACCGTATTGCGGTGCGTCGCACTTCTCGCAAAGGTGAGCCGCCTATTCGTTCTTGGTGTGCCCGTCGTTTTTATGGGCTTATGTCCCATTTGACAGATTTGGACTTGCGTGATGGCGCGCGCGATTTTTCTGTTATGTCTAAGCGCTTTGCTGAGGCAGTACTTTCTTGCGGTGAGTACAATCGCTTTACCAAAGGTTTGTTTGGTTGGGTGGGGTATCCCACCACATGGATTGAGTACACCAACGTGGAGCGTGTAGCAGGGGAGACCAACTGGTCGTTTTGGTCTTTGGTGCGCTATGCCTTTGACGGTATTGTTGCTTATACGGTAAAGCCTCTGGAAATGCTTATGGCTATTGGTGCAACCGTATCTTTGTGTGCGCTCTTTGCACTTGTGTTTGTTGTGGTTCGTGCTTTGTTATTTGGTGACCCTGTTTCTGGCTGGCCCTCTTTGATGGCAAGTATTCTGCTTGCAACGGGCATTATTACCTTTGGACTGGGTATTATTGGCTTTTATTTGTCTAAGATTTACTTAGAAGTAAAGAATCGTCCAATCTATTTGGTTAAGGAAACCAGCAAGCAAGGCTGGCAAAAGACACAATAATGCACCGTAAGGCACTCTCTCCTCAAAGCTCTTATTGAGCTGAATACCGCTCACCTAAAACCATATTAACTCAGAGTCAAAAACACGTTTAATCAAAGTACTGTGTTTTATAGACCTGATATTTTTTGTGCGGGAGGAGACAGCTGGTGAAAAAGTTTCTTAAACCTTGTTTGTTAGCGCTTCTTGTAGTGTTAGGCATGGGGCTGTGCGCTATTCCTACACAGGCCTATGCCGCCACGAGTTATGAGTACATTTTGGATGAAGATGGTATTGATGATGGTGCAACATATGCACTATACACCAACGCCGCTTTTGCAGGTAGTAATCGTATTTTGTATCATACGGGCAGTGCGCTTACCGATAAGGTAACGGGTACGCTCGAGGGCAAAACGTTAATGCTTAATGGTTCGTTTGGCGCTTCTCGTCAAGAATGGGTTGCTCAAAAAGTTAATGGTGGTTTTGCTCTTAGGTCGGTAGACTCTAATCGCTACCTTGATTTGAACTCTGATAGTAACACCAATATCAAGACTTCTGATAAACCCGTTGCGCTGAGCATTCAGCTTGACAACACAACAAAAACGTACACCCTTGTTGCATCTTCAGGTAAAGCACTGAGTTTTGACGAGACTGGTAAGACTAACTTTTTTGTATCTACCAACGCATATGGCATGCGTTTGTACAAGAAGACTGCCGTCGTGCCTACTCCTGCACAGATCCACTTTGCAGGTACGAGCAGCAAGCAGCCTTTCTCGACACAGGAAACAGGTAGTCAGTTCTTCCGTATCCCTTCCTTGACTACACTCTCCAATGGTTGGCTTTTGGCTGGGTCTGACATTCGTTGGCGAACCTCTGCTGATTCCCCTCAGAACTTGGATACCATCGTAAGTCTGTCTAAAGACGGTGGTAAAACTTGGAATTGGGAAGTCATTAATTACTATGGCGATATGGCAAATACTGCTACCAATAACAGCAGTGCTTCCTTTATTGATCCCTCTATCGTGCAAGCTGCAGATGGCAAGGTACATATGGTGGTAGACGCCTGTCCGTCGTATGTTGGGCTTATGAGAGGCAACCGTATGGGGCATGGCTCTACTGGTTTTGATGATAAGGGACGCATGATTGTTGCCAAGAGCCAAGCTGGCAGCAATGCACCTAATACAAAAGACCAATATGACTACTATGTAGACCTTACTGCCGCAGGTGAATCCAAGACAGTGGGCGAGAAAACCATTAACTTGCATCCAATTTGCAACAAGCAAACCAATCAAAAGACTGATGTATGGGTAGATGCTTGGTTAAATGTATACACTACTGAAAATGGCAACATCGTTCCTGATATGTGCCAACAGCTTTCCAGTTCTAAGGCAATCCAAAAAAACCTCTTCTTCCTTAATAGTGAGTGGAAGGCATTTCCTGTTTTTTATATCATGCACCGCACAGCAACCGTAACTAACGATGGTTTGGTATGGAGTGACCCGCAGTTCCTTAATATCAAGAAAAATGCCAACGAAAGGTTTATAGGCGTTTGCCCTGGTCGCGGCTTGTCGTATACCTACAAAGGGAAAGAGCGCTTGATATTTCCTTTGTATGACAATTCTCTTGGTGAGGAATATGCGAGCACTATATATTCTGACGATAATGGCCAGACTTGGAAACGTGGTGAACGTAATTCAGACATACGTGATGTAGGTAAAACGAGTGAGTCTCAAGTGGTAACTTTGCCTGATGGTAATTTGCGTATGTATTCGCGCAACAAAATCAATTATCTTAGCTATGCTGACTCCAGTGATGGTGGTGTGACCTGGGGTCCTTGCCAGCGCGATACTTCTTTGGAGAGCACCAATCCTGGCAATGGGTGCATGGTATCCTTTATCAACCTTAAAGGTGTTCTCGTAAGCCCTGATAACAAGACGTATAACAACCTTATTCTTGCGTCGTATCCGATGGTTCAGCGTAGTCTTGGTGTTATTCGTCTTGGTTATATAGACAAGGCGGGTAACGTAACGTGGTTGTCTGATAAAAAACGGTTTAGTGGCAATGGCACCTTTGCATACTCTTGTGTAACACAACTGCCGCAACTTGATACCTTTGGATTGCTTTATGAGTATGGCCCTACTACCAACACTATTGAATATACGCACGTAAGCGTCACTGATATGTTAGGTGAAGGTTGGTTGTTGGTAGAAAACGCAGATAAACTACCTTCCATCAGCTTGGATACTCAGTATGCAGACCTCAAGGTGGGAGATACGCTTGAATTAAAACCCACGTACACTCCTTCAGATGCTGTACTGGACTGGAAATCTACAGACGATAGTGTTGTATCGGTAGAGCATGGTGTTCTTACTGCTCACTCAGCTGGTACGGCAGATGTAAGCGCTACCGTTAAGGTTGGCAGTATTGAGCGTTCTGTTGTTGTAGAAGTAACCGTACAGGATGGTAAAACCACAGTTGTTCCTAAGCGTTTTACCGATACTTTGTCTAAGAAGCATCAGAATGCTGGTACTACCTACGATTTGGTAACCGATGGCATCAAGTCGGGCGATACCTATGCCATCTTCCATAAGGACAGTGCACGTATTTTGTATTATGCAGATGGCAAGACTACAACGGATCAGGTTGGTGGCCGTGTAGTTGCTAATCAACTGACCTTAAACGCTGGCTTTGCAGATACCACACAGCTTTGGACTTTTATTGGTTCTCAGGCAGAGGGCTATACCGTTGCGGGTAATAACGCTTCTAGTAAGTATCTTAATCTTAATGCAGTGAGTACACCTGCTACTCGCGTTCCTGTAACCTCAGATGCTCAAAAGCTAACCGTGACTGCTATTGATGCAGCTCAGGGCTTATACACCATAAGTCGTGAGGTAGATGGTACCAAGCTGTACCTTGCTCATAATGCTACTGGTCAGTACTACGTCCATACTGCTGCAACCACTGTCATGCTCTTCCATAAGGTGGATAAGAAAGAGTGTGATTTATATACCACTTCTGTGGCTGGCTTGGAAAAGATGATTGCATCGTTTTCTACCATCCAGCAGGGTGAGTACACACAGAAGTCATGGTCTGCGTTTCAGGCTGCTCTTAAGGGTGCTCAAGCCACAGTAGCTCAGGGTACCCAAACGTATGAGAATGCGCAGGCAGCTCATACTGCTCAAGAAGGCATTACTACCGCTGCTCATAAGCTCTACGCAGCAAAACTCGCGCTTACCAAGGCTGCTCCTCAGCCTCTTGACTACAAGATGACTAAGGCGCCGACTACAATTGTTGCAGATGGTACTGATGCCTTGTTTGTCTCTCATGCTCCTTACGATAAGTTCAAGGAAGTTCGTATGGATGATGAGCTTGTAGATCCATCTCACTACAGCTCTGAGAGTGGCAGTACCAAGGTAACGCTTAAAGGCAACTACCTTAAGACCCTTACGCTCGGTGCTCATACGCTAACAATCGTATCTACCGATGGTGTTGCTACTGCAAGCTTTACTCTAGCGTCTGTCCCCAATACTCCCAATGCTCCCAGTCAGCCTAGTAAGCCGGACGAGCAGCCCAATGCAGATGGCAATAGAGGCGGCAATACAGGCAATGGCAGTAAGTTACATGGCTTTGTAAAGACACTGCCTCAAACAGGGGATAGTTCTGCTGCGGTAGTAGTGCCAGCTTTAGCTCTTGGCGTGCTCGTTGGTATGGTTGGATATGCAGTGAGAAAAAAGCAAGAGCTTTAATAGTTTTTGTTGCGTCGTGTCATTATTAATATTAATAATGACACGACGCAGTGCATAGACAATGCCATGAAAGCATCAGGTACCGTCGTAAGGACGGCAGTATACAACCCAATAAGCTGCACAAGCAATTATTCCGCGTTACTTTAAGCGGCCAGCGCTCTCTAGCATTTTGTTATGTCTCTCACATAGTCTCACATAGCTTTAACGCAACTAGTTTTAACGCAGTTCAATACTGTGAGCACCATCAATCATTACGTTGGTGTTGTAAAACTCCTGGAGTGCTGCAATGGCATAGGCGGTATCAGCGCTACCAGCCGTTTCGTAGCTGGAATGCATAGCCAGTTGGGGTAAGCCTACGTCAATAGCATGCATGCTTACCTGCATATTGGATAAGTTGCCTAAGGTTGAACCGCCACTTCTATCGGAGCGGTTGGAGAACAGCTGTACAGGAACGCCGGCCTTCTCGCACAAAGAGACAAAAACCGCGCGACTAAATGCATCCGTGGTATAGCTTTGGTTGGCGCATTCTTTAATAACAATGCCCTTGTTAAGGAAGCACTGGTTAGTGGCATCGTGCAATTCGGGATGATTGGGGTGTACGGCGTGCGCATTGTCAAAGCTCACCATAAAACTGGCGGAGAGCGCACGTAGGTAGTCTTGCTCGTTGGCGCCCAAACTCATGGATAGGCGCAGCAAGCTGTCGTGCAGCAACGTGGAAAGCGCACCCTGCTTAGTACCCGAGCCCACCTCCTCGTTGTCAAAGCAGCACATGACACTAATGCTGTGTTGGTTACCAGCGCTTACAAGAGCCTCAACGGAAGAAAAGGCACACTGTAGGTCATCTAACTTGGGGGAGGACACAAACTCGCTGGCAGCGCCCCATACGCAAGCTTGTTGGCGATTAACCAAGTACAGATCATGCGCCACAATGTCAGTTACATTGACAGCTAGCCCGCTTGCAACCATGCGCATGACATCTGCCTCTTCCAGCTCTCCTGCCGAGAAAAGCGGGCATAGGTCCACAGCATGATTGTATTCAAAGCCTTTGTTGGCTTCACGGTTAAGATGGATGGCAACATGAGGAATGAGTGCAATATCGGCATTGGAATTATACAGGCGGCTTTGAATACCGCTTTCTGTACGTACCAGTACGCGACCAGCCAATCCTAGGGGGCGGTCAAGCCATGTGGCGTTAATCATGCCGCCATAGCCCTCAACGCTGAGGCGTATGTACGTGTTAGGCCCTTCCAATGCGGGTTGTGCTTTGAGTTTAAAGGTAGGAGAATCACTGTGCGAAGCAACAATTTGAAAGTGGAATGGTGCCACCTGTGCTGTTTTATCAGGCTCATTGTCATTGGTGGACGCATTGTTGTTAGTGAACGCACTGTTGTCAGTAAGGCCGTCCAGTGCATGCGTCCCTACTTTAAAGGCAATAATGCTGGAATCATTGCGTGTGGTGTAGTAACTTCCACCAGCTACAATACGACCAGACCAATTGGAGCCTTCGGACAAATACACAAAGCCATTCTGGTCTAGAATCGCACGTATAGCTGTTATGGAGTGGAACATGCTGGGGGAATCTTGAATAAACGAAATGAGTTTTTGGGAAGTGGCAAGGTTATCCACGTATACCTCCAAAGTTAAACGGTCACGTAAAAAAGCCTATCACCAATAGAGTGTATCTTGCACCCGTAAAGCGGCAACACGTAAAATAAGTTAACTAAGCAAAGGAGCCGCAGATGAATCCGCTGCAGTCGGTAACACTTACCTATCATATTCCAGGAGAACGCGCTCGTTACGAGCTTTTTTTGGGTAGCGATCGCATTGCGAGGCCTGTTGCATTTGCTCGTGAGATTGGCTTTTATGTACAAGCCGAGAAGGACGAGTGGCATATACACGTTGTGCCAACCAAATGGATAGTCATTGACAAGCTTACTATGGTGCTCAAGGTGCCTCAAAAAGATGCCAAAACAATCTTTATAAATGGCTATCAGTCCGATACAGATTGCTATGAGCAGCCTATTTTTGGCAAGACTAAAGCGTTGCCGTTTTATCCACGCTCTCTTATCAATGCTACGGCAGCAGATGTTATCGGTGATTATCGTTTTGTAAAGCAAGACTCTCAAGCGGGTCATCAGCATGGCTTTACCTATGGGTTTTTACGACGTGGGTCCCAGGTCATGCTATTTGGTTCTTTGGATGAGAGTAACGGTCTTACGCTTATTCGCCAGACTGCAGCAAAGGAGTTGCTTACCTTTGAGAAGGAGCCTTCTGCTGCAGCTTTGGAACCGCAGGTAGATTATGACATTTTGAGCATGTGTCTGCTTTCTGGCACGATGGAAAACGTTACCCGTCGTTGGCTTGGTCGGTATGCAATGCAGCCGCTTGAGGCTCGTCCCACCATTGGTTACTCCACAAGCTATGACGGCATAACGCATCCAACTAATGCTTCAGAAAAGGCTCGCGTGGCAGATGTCAGTGAGGCAGGCGTACACAAGAGCCTTACTGCCTTTGCAGACTTGTTGGCAGATTTACACCTGCACCTGCGCGGTATCGATACCATCTTTCAGCTGGGAGAGGGGTATTGTACGGTAGGAGATTGGCTCGAGCCTCATCATGAGCGGTTCCCCCATGGTATGAAAGGCATTGCGCAAAGTATTCGCGATAAGGGCTTGCGTCCGGCTCTATGGCTTGCCCCGTTTGTTGCTCAAAAAGAATCTCGTATTTTACGTGAGCACCCCGATTGGGTTCTTACCAATATTGAGGGAAAGCCTCAAAAAGTAAGTGCCAACAATGGTGGCCTGTATGCTCTTGATGTTTGCAACAAGGAAGTGCAGGCCTACATTCGTACCGTTGTCCATACGGCAGTACACGACTGGGGGTTTGAGTACCTTAAGATTGACTACACCTACGCCGCCGCTCTTATCGACCATGGTGGACACAATCGAGCTCAACTTACCTGTGCTGCTTTGGATACTATCCGTGAGGCAGCTGGCGAGAAGTGCTGTATCTCGTTGGGTGCTACGCAGCTTCCCTGCGCAATAGGTCGCGCTCAGTTTTGTGAGATTTCTTGTGGTGCTAGTAATGATTGGGATGGTCGTATGATTGGCCGTCTTAACACGCGCGAGCGCAAAAGCACCAAGCATGCTATTCGCACTATTGCTGCGCGCCGCAGCCTTAACGGGTATGCGTTTGGTGTAGACCCTGGTGTGCTGGTATTTAACGACCCGTCTGTTCTAAAAGAAGCTCGCAAAAATCAGGTAATTGATACGTTTACAGGCAATACTCAGGCACTTATTGTTGCAGGTACTATTGGTATGTGGAGTGATGAACAGCGCAAAGCGTACAGCACAGCCATTAGGCAATTTGCTGCTCGTCATGGTGTTACCAGATAGTGGGGTTGATGAGCGGATTACAAAATATGCCTTGCGCAACAAGCATGATTGTCGTATAGTTACCTCCGCTACAGTTTGTAGTATTCGGGCGATTAGCTCAGGGGGAGAGCGCTTCCCTGACACGGAAGAGGCCAGTGGTTCAAATCCACTATCGCCCACCAAAAACAGCAGGTCAGACGGTATGTTTCCGCCTGACCTTTTTTATTACCTCGTTTGGTTGCGAATTTGGTTGCGAATAATTGTGCGCTAAACATCACTCTTGGAAGTTGATTGGTCGCTTTTTGTAGTGTTTTACGGAATGCGTAGTCTATAAAAAACGCCACCTTTTGAAGAGGGCGCTAACGACTCTATCTGTGTGCCTAGCTTAAGATTTCTTATAAGCAACAAGCATTGACGAACCAATAAAGGCAACACAACTTAGACCAGCAACACCAGACGCTATATACGTGCCACAAAGCGCCATCGCTGCGGTGCTCTCCGCTCTCTCTGCTTTAGCTTCATCATCAAAAGAATCAATTCTGCTAATTGCAGAGCTTGTTATGGCGTCCTTGCGAGCCTTGGTCGCCCCTCCTTGTGTAATTAGCCACATAGTAGCAAGAATAACGGCAGCTACCATTGAGCCAATGAACACCTTCTTTGCCGTTGCTGCATACTGTTCAATCGGTGTAATTTGAACTTCTTGCGTGGTTGTTGACTCTGGCGCTTCCATTTTTACCTCCATTTTTTGTTTGCTAATAGCTATAAGCTAACACTATATTAGCAAAATATTATAGTCATGTATTAAATAGCGGCTGTATGAGCTAAATATGTCCGTGAGTGGCAACCCGTCTTAGAATACCCAATCATATGGCATCATGTACCAGGCTAATTTACCAAGAATGGTTATCTGCTGTGTACATCCAGTATTGTAATCAAACGTTCGCGGCCTGTATGTCGTGTCGGTAGACTCACATGATAATTCATAGCCATTGTTCAGCTTGCGCACACGTCTTAGCATAGCTGGCTCGTCATCTACCGCCACTAGGTACAGCTCATTATTCTTTGTCATTTGACGCATTGGGACTATAAGTGCGAGCGCATAAATAGGCAATAGACGGTCGAGTGGATCATCAGGCACTTGGATAAAAAAGCTAGTTGGGTAAAGGTTCGCCAATTCAGACGCTATCCCATACATAGTAGATGTATAGGTATCTTCGAGTGTACTTGACGCGTATAGATGTTTCACAAGTGGCACTTGGTGAGTATGGCGCTTATATGCGAGCTTTATATGGCCATCAGGTGTAGCAGTTGCTCCGTCTAGCCCGTGTTCATCAAGTAGAGTGCTTGTCGGTATGTGATATAGCTTAGCTATCTGCTCTACGGTATTAACACGCGGGTATGTACGGTTGCTTTCCCAAGCAGATATAGCGGACTGTGAATAGCCTATTGCCCTGCCAAACTCTTCGTGTGTCATCCCAAGCAATACGCGCAATCGCTTTATATTATTACCGAAAAACATCTGCTCACGTCCTTAATATCACTATATTACTGGCAGTAATAATTTGAACCTGTATATATGTATCTACCAGCCATTATGCACCCACACAATCAATATAAGCCTAATCTAACAATACTACTAAAAGTGTTGCCTTGGATACATGCTCTGGCGCTTAATATGGCTAAACAGTAAGTGTCCGAGCGGTTTTGTAGCATAGAACATGTGTTCCAACTTATTTGAATGAACACTATGTTCTCTTTTGCACAAAAGAGTCAGTTAATCCGAGGAGGTAATCAGAGGTGCATCCAAGTATTTCGCACAGCCTGCGTATTAAGTCTGCATCAGGCGTTCTTCTTCCGTTCTCCCAATTAGATATGGTTTGCTTGCTCACACCAATCATCTTTGCGAGTTCATTTTGCCCTAATCGGTTAAAACCACGGGCGCTAGATATGCGTACGCCCAGCTGTTCCTTAAAGTCCACTTTTTCTCCTTTCTGTTCTATTTAGTATAACAATAGGAATATAAAAAATAAAAGTATTTATATTTTTCTGTTGACAGAATATAACAATAAGAATACTCTGTAAACAGTTCGTTATATAGAGGAGGTGACGAAGTGGAACGTGCAAACAATTATAGGAAGTTCCGTGAGCTTGCAGGAATGCGCCCTGAAGCCGTCGCATCAGCATTAGGTGTTTCTATTCAAACCCTATACAAGTGGGAGAACGACAAAACTTCTCCATCCGCTGAAAAATTGCGAAAGATGGCAGTCATCTACAACTGTTCGTCTGACGAACTTATTTGTCTAGATAACTAGTCACCACAAATGTACCTTAACAACCGAATACCCGATGTGACGTGTCATGTGGGGCATGCACGCCCGCCATCGAATGTTGTTGGCCCTCGCAGAGGAGAACCATCAGTTTTTTAAAAAACATCAAAGAGAGGATACATGGTAATGAATCTTCAAGAATTACCACCCCTTATTACTTCGTATCAAGCAGCAGAGATTTTACAAGTAACGCCAAGGCAGGCAATCAATCTATGCAAGGAGAACCGATTTAAGGCTCTAAAGATTGGACGTGAATGGCGTATTAACCGAGATTCACTGCTTGAGTATGTGGGGTTGAAATAAAGGTAAAAGAAAGTCCGCAAAGAGCTGCAACTCTTCACGGACACGTCCAGAAAGGACTAAACCATGAATAGTATACAAGATTTTGTGCACGGTTTTATGCGCAACATCCTCGGCACACTGGTGGCTATGTTATGTTTCTTTTTGCCGCCCATTTTCGCACAATGTATGTTGTGGCTTTTGGGGTGGTAACGTGAGCTCACCATCAAAGCGTAAGGGGCAAGCCTTTGAGAGTCTTGTGAGGAGCTATCTACGGCAGCGTCTTAATGATGACCGGATAGACCGCCGCGTACTTCATGGCACACAAGACCAGGGCGATTTGTATGGTATTAAAGCACACGGCTATGAAGGGATAGCAGAGTGCAAAAACCACAAGACCATAACACCAGCATTGCTTGAAGACTTCAAACAGCAATCACTTAATGAACGAGAAAACGCAGACGCTGATTTTGTAATGCTTATTGTTCACAAAAACGGTGTAGGCAAGAAAAATGTAGGCGCTAACTTTTGCTACATGTCATTACGCGATTTATTGTTAATCGGTAGCTTTGATTTTGGCGGTCTTATCAATGATGACATTTGGGTTTGCGTAACTCTAGACGACGCTTGTCGGATGATTGAAGGTGCTCATGAAAACAGCATCTAATCAGTCTCAATTACACGGTCTAGGTATAAGCGGTGAACTGCTCATGGAGCAGGCTCGCACATGGGTTGATGCGCACGAAGACGAGTGGAAGTACTACATACAAATTGCTCGCATGGATTCTTGCGGCGGCTACGCATCACCAAATTTCGCACTTCAAGCAATGCGCCGTCGTTTTAAGGTCAAGATCCCCAATGCTTATGCTCCCGCACTTGCACGTATAGCTATGGAGCAAAACAAGCACATCGCGTTTAGGCTGGCAAAAAGCAAGGTTGACGGATATACAACCGCCGTCATTTAGGAGAACCAATGCCAAGGAAAAAGGTAGAGGAGGTTAAGGCTACAGTTATTGAAGATGACATTGCAGCCTTAACCGACCCGCAAAAGTGGATACTATCCACTCAACAGCGCGTGGCTGAAATTGTGAAAGACTACGCGCCACATGAAATTGTATCAGATAAAGATTACCGAGAGTCTAAGCGCGCTCGCACACAATCGCGCAAAGAGATTAAGGCAATCCAAGATGATGCAACAGAAAGGCTCAGCGCAATCAAAGAAGCTGTAAAAGCGTTTGAAGCTGCAAAGCGTGATGTGCTATTGCCGCTTACTACGATTGATGACAGCTATAAGCACCACATTGGTGTGTATGAAGCCTTAGTCATTGACAGCAAGCTCCAAGATGTCGAAGGCGCTTATATGGACTATGCGCCTGCACTTGTGGAACTCGTCCCGTTTCAGAAGCTGCGTGAGAAGTATGCAGCAGAGGACAAGTGGGAGAACATCGGCACCAATGTTGAAGATATCAAGCAGTCTTTGTTTGCTCGTGTAGACCGAATCGGACAAGACGAGAAGACAATCGAAGCACAACAAGTAGATGCAGCCGAAAAGCAAGCTATGAAGGCTGATTACTTCGCAAGCCTTGATTTAGGAGAAGTGCTGCGTAAGTCTTCCGAGCGCTTGCGTGTTGCAGAGCTTGAGCGACAGCGTACAGAAGCATTAGAGCGCGAGCACTTAGAGCAACAACGCCAACAAGCAGAACAGGTAATAGAGGAAGTCTTCGCTCCGGAGCCTGCGCCAGTCCAAGCGCCACCAGCGCCAGCTTCGCAAGCACATCCATGGGTCGTGCTTATTGACAGCGCAACGCGTGAACAGATGACACAGCTTGCAGCAGCGCTAAAGCAAATCGGTGTGAGCGGTTCTATCAAATCAGGAAGCCTAAAGGAGGTTGCAAATGGCAACTACTAAACCAGCTGCAACAATTGATGAAAAGTTGCGCAATATCCAAATAAAGCTCAAAGCACCTAAAAATCAGTACAACAAGTTTGGTGAGTACTATTACCGCTCTTGCGAGGATATTCTAAACGCTTTGAAACCGCTTCTTGATGAATACGGAGTTGCTCTTACGATGTCAGATGCTGTTGTGCAGATCGGAGATAGATTCTACGTTAAGGCAATGGCAACGATACGTGACAAAGGGCAGGAAATATCTGTTTCTGCTTTTGCCCGCGAGCAACTCGAAAAGAAGAAAAGCGATGCTTCGCAGATTACCGGCGCTGCATCATCATACGCTCGCAAGTACGCTCTAAACGGTTTGTTTGCAATTGATGACTCAATAGACGCGGATAGCCAAGGGCCGGCCTCAGAGCAGCCCCAGAATCCAGCAAATGGCGGTTCTTTTGTTGCTCACTGCATCAATTGTGGTACAGCCTATACATTTGACAACCAAGAGCATTACCAAAACTTTATCAAGAACCCTGGTTGTTGTGGTGCGCCTAGCTGGATGATTGACTAATGGGGACATATTCAGGACAAGGCGATTACGCCGAACTTATGGAGCTTGTAGACACGCTTCAAGACACAGTACAGCATTTGCGGGAAAGCGGTACACAACTTGCGTACCGTGAGATGGACTACCGTAAAGCTTTACGGCTGCGCATCCTAGACGAACGTAATAACAAAACACCCGTGACTATCATCTCTGATATTTGCAGGGGCGACCCGCACATAGCAGAACTTAAGCGTGCGCGCGACTGTGCAGAAGCAATATACAAGGCAGACCTTGAATCAATCAATGCCATAAAAACCGTTATCCGAGTTATCGAAAACCAAATAGACCGTGAATGGTCTACAACAAAATAGGAGTATCAATGAGCATCAATAAGGTAGTTCTTTCAGGCTATCTCACACGTGACCCAGAGCTTAAAAATTCAACTTCTGGAACAGCAGTTCTATCTTTTGGCATTGCCGTTAACGAGCGTCGCAAGAACAGCCGCACAGGAGAATGGGAAGACGTACCCAATTTCTTTGATTGCACCATGTTTGGAACACGTGCAGAAGCAATTTCACGCTTCATCGCCAAAGGCACAAAGGCCGCCATTGAAGGAAGGTTGCGCTACAGCTCCTGGGAGCGCGATGGACAACGCAGAAGCAAGGTTGACGTAATTGTAGACGAGATTGAGTTTCTAAGCCGTCAGAATGACTCGCAGCAAGCCACGCAAGCAGCGCCACGACAGCCACAACGCGCACAGACAGCTCCACGCCCGGCGCCAGCACCGCCACAGGATGCGTATTACGAAGATGATGACATTCCGTTCTAGTAGTTAACCACGTGCGCTCATTATGGGCGCACGCATTTTATTGAGGAAGCATACATGGTTATTTATGACTCTTTAATTGAGGGGGCGCAAGAGCTAACAGCAGAGCAACAAGGAGCTTTTTACAAGGCGCTCGTTGACTATATCTACTTCGACACTGAACCAGAGGTAGAGGGTATTGTTGGTGGTATCTTCACGATGGTAAAACCTACCCTTGAAAAGTATAAGAAGCGTTCTTCATCTGGTCGTGCTGGTGGAAGCAAGCAAAAGGCACAAAAAGATACAGAAGAAGCAAATGAAACAAGCACCGTTAAGCAAAACGACCAAGCAAGCGCAAGCAAACCGTTAAGCAAAACGACCAAGCAAGTCGAAGCAAACGACATAAGCAAGTCGAAGCAAACCGTTAAGCAAAACGACCAAGCAAGCGCAAGCAAAACTCAAAAAAACGAGGAAGCTATCTTTGACTCTTCTTCTTATTCTTCTTCTTGTTCTTTTTCTTCTAGGAAGGGGGGTATGGGGGGAAGGAAGTCTTCTTTTTTCCCGCCAACCGTCGAAGAGGTGCAGGCGTATTGTGACGAAAAGGGATATGCCGATGTTGACCCGCAAAGTTTTGTGAGCTTTTACGCAGCTAAAGACTGGTATATCGGTAAAAACAAGATGAAAAATTGGCGCGCTGCATGTACAAATTGGCATGTGAGGAACATGCAAAACCGCAGTACAAAGCCAACGCCTACTGATTTTTCGCAGTACGCAAATATCCCGTTTGAGGTGATGGAAGCATGAGCTGCACGCTTTCAGACTTGTTTGCCCGTCATGGCGGCGTAATGCCAAAAGGCGGGTTCTCGATAGACGAGATTTACGAGATGAACACCATGACAGACGCTGAGTTCCGTGCGGAATTGCAGGCGCAAGAAGACGCTCACAAGCACTCTCTCAACGAAAAAGCAGGTGCTGAGCAGGAAGCAAAAAGAACCGCTTTCCTCGAAAAATGCCATAGGTCTGGTATGCCAAAGCGTTTTGATTGTGCAGCTATTGACACTCGCCGAGCGCAGCTCATTGAGACAACGAACAAGGGTTTTTGGATATGCGGCAATGTTGGTGCCGGTAAAACACATCTTGCTTGCTCGATTTTCAAAGGGTGGCTATATTCCGGCAAAAACGCTCTGTTTGTGCAAACAACAGCAATGCTTGCGAATTTACGCGATGCTATGAGCAGTAAAGATGAAGTGCAAGCTACAGCTCTCTATGCCAAAGCGCCGCTACTTGTCCTTGACGATCTAGGCAAGGAAGCACCCACGCCATGGGCGTTAGCAAAAATATTTGAAATCGTAGACACCCGTTATAGCGAGTGCTTGCCAACTATCGTTACAGGACAGCACATGCCTGAATCATTGGCAGCGCGTTTTGCATCTACCGGTGATAAGGAGCTTGCAAAAGCAGTTGTTTCGCGACTTAGTGGCACATGCACGCTCATTAAAGCTGGTGGTGATGATAGGAGGTTCAATGGCTAAAGTCGATACACTCCCCGAGTTCTTACGCCCGCTTATGCGCGGTACATCCGTAAGGCTTGGGCACTGCGCAATATGTGGCAAAACCTATCCGCTCAACCAACACCACATCGTAAGACGAGGTGCAGGAAAGCTCTATCGATATGGCGTAGAAGTGCCAAAGCCTACAATTACCCTTTGCGGCAGTGGCAATACGAGCGGGTGTCATGGTCTGGCACATCAAAACCGCCTGCATTTTCGTTGGGTAGTATGTGGCGCGAAAGCAGACAAATACGGTCTAGACGTGCTTAATTCCGGGCATTGGGAGTACATCATCTGTGACGAACCGACTAAGTATGCAGAAGCATTAGAGATGGAAGGTTGGAAAAAATTAAGGAGTGGTAATGATTTCGATTATTAACGCTCCTGCGCCAGACCTACCAGACGAACCAGAGCGTCCTAGGTGTAAACACTGTGCTTACTTCGCCAAAGCTTTGACAGACTACAGCGGTGAGTATGGCGTTTGCACATTTGGCGCTGATTTTAACAGCGAAGGCTTTCTGAGCGGCTTTGAGCCAACATATGGCAGCCACACATGTGAAGAAGGGTGCTGGATATGAGACGCAAGCCGCGCCCATGGAGCAAAAAAGAAATAGAGCTTATTAAGCAAGTACATTCTTACGGACACAGCCATTCATGGCCTGGTTGGGAAAAGCTTTTACCAGGGAGAAGCAAAGACTCAATTGGATACCAATACCGACGCTGCGGCCTCATAAAGAACGGCCGCAAACGATGGGAAGAGTCAGACAACAAAACAATCATTGCAACGCTTGACTTACTTGCCCAAGAGCTAGGTACACATCGTAAGCACCTCATGGGGCATATAAACACGTTGTACCATCAGTCACGCTAAAAAAGGAGAAACAGTGACTACTGATTTAACCAATAAGATAGACCACTTACGGGTTTTTATTAGTAAACTTAAGCCTTATAAAATTAAACGAAAGCTAGAAGAGCTATCTAATTTATCCAAGCAGTATATTCCCTTGCCAAAAGATAAAAACGGCGTTGTCTTTACCGGAGACGAGAAATTTTTTGTTGACCATAGCGGCCATGTGCGCGTATTTGGGGTGCTTAAGTTTCGAAACGGTGAATGGTGGTTACATGATGATGAAATGTGCGGGAATCACCCCGGACGCTGCGCTCACATACAGGATGAATGGGCTGCGCTATACCTCAGTATCAATGGAAATACCCCTAATGCAGACAAGCTAAAAGCATTTGTCATGCGTTGCAAACAGCTAGCAGCAAACGAAGGAGAGATTGAATAATGGATAAACCAAAACCACCAATGCAGGGTTATAAAGCATTCGATAGCGATATGACGTGTCGCGGTTTTCAATACAAGGTAGGCGAAGAATCAATCTACGATGGTAAAATAGATCCTTGCAAGTCCGGGTTTCATTTTTGCAAAAATCCAGTGGATTGTTTCGATTATTACGTGTATGACGGCAGCAAAACAGTAATTTGCAAAGTTGAAGCACGGGGCAAAATTAAAACAGATGATGGCAAAAAATACGTCACAGATAAGCTATTTATTGTAGAGCAGATACCTTGTGAATATGTATACAATCTCGTAAATATTGGTAGAGATTGTACTGGGCTGCGCAACAGCGGCGACTGGAACAGCGGCAACCGCAACAGCGGCGACTGGAACAGCGGCAACCGCAACAGCGGCAACCGCAACAGCGGCGACTGGAACAGCGGCAACCGCAACAGCGGCAACCGCAACAGCGGCGACTGGAACAGC
>NZ_JAXEXL010000017.1:0-29729 GCF_034113385.1 Atopobium sp.
CAGTATCTTGCGAGAAGTTCTGTGAAGTGTTGTGCAAAATAGACATAAACCACCTTTAGGTAAAGTTGACGGTTCTATGGTAGCGTCATATGCGCTAAAATGGCTACACAACCACGGAGGGATGGCAGAGTGGTTGAATGCGGCGGTCTTGAAAACCGTTGAGCGTTTGTGCGTTCCGAGAGTTCGAATCTCTCTCCCTCCGCCATATACCTGCTTGCAGCCCTGCAGTTTGAACAGCTTGTGTTCATGTTTGCAGGGCTGTTGTGTATGTGCGTATATAAAAGCCACGTAGGTAAAACCTATACACCATCACAATATATACGTTTGTTATAAGGATGGGTATACTAAAGCTACGTCGTTGCGTTGGTAGTCAACGACACTAAGAAAGGAATGCTATGCCCGTACTTATTGCCGTTGTGGTTGTTGTTGCACTTGCTGCTTTGTTTATAAGCTTGTATAACAACATGGTTGGTCTGCGCAACCGCTGTGATAACGCTTGGCAAACTATTGATACACAGTTGCAGCGTCGTAGTGATCTTATCCCCAATTTAGTAGAAACGGTAAAAGGCTATGCCGCTCATGAGTCTCAAACTCTTGAAGCAGTTATTAAGGCCCGTAGCAATTACGTAAATGCTTCCACACCAGAGCAGGCCATGGATGCTAGCAATCAGATTACTGGTGCTCTGCGTCAGCTCTTTGCTTTGTCTGAAGCCTATCCTGAGCTCAAAGCAAACACTAACTTTCAGCAACTTCAAACAGATTTGGCTGACACCGAGGATAAAATTTCCTATGCTCGCATGAGCTTTAACGATTGCGTTCTTAATTACAACAACGCAATTCAAACCTTCCCCGGCGTTTTAATTGCTGGTATTGGTGGCTTTACTGCTAAGACAGGCTTTGAGGTTGCAAGCGAAGCAGACCGTCAAGCTCCCAAGGTTTCCTTCTAAGAGCTTGCTTTTTGTTCTGACAGCCTCTTAAGACACTATATCCCTTAGCGCTCTTATCATTAGCTACGTTACCCAACATGCATTACGCACTCCTACAGGCACACTGCGGTAGGAGTGCTTTTGTATACAAGCCAGTTACCAAGATAAGAGTTGCTAGAACACGCAAGCTTCCCACAACAAAGCTGCAGGCGTGTAAATTACACGCCTTGTTGCTTAAGCCATGAGCGTGGGGACATGCCTGTTTGTTTTATAAAAATGCTACGTACGGAACTGTCACTTGCATAGCCAAGCTCAGACGCAATTTGATGCAAGGTTTTACCACACAGTAGCCCTTCTTCTATCTTTTTGATGCGCAGTTTTGTAAGCGCCTCACCAATACTTTCTCCCTGCTCCTCTTTAAACTGTGTGCACAAAGTTGTACGCCCCACATGAAAGATACGCGCCAACTCATTAAGCGATGGTGGACAAGAAAGCGACTCCTGTAAGTGTCTAAGCACAGCACAAGAAAATTGCTTAGTACTTGTATGATGAGGTGCCGTAAGTAGTGATGGTATATCGGCATTCGGCTGCAGTATGCACGCATCTCCAGCGGCAAGAGCACTCAACATGTTAAGCACTTGCATATAGGCATCTACCTGTGGTGTTTGTCGAGAAAATCTGCTGGGCATAAGGTGTGCCAACAACCCCTTTACCTGCTTGTTCTCGTTAAGCGTAAGCGGATGCTCCACAAGAAGCTGGATTGTGTCGGACAGCTCACTAAAATGCTGAGCAATGTCATGCAAGTATTCTTTTGTGAGACATATAGCTGTGCTGGCATATACGGTTCCCTCATCTATATCAAATTGATACATACCAGCAGGATAAGGAAACGATAGGGTGACATAGGGCATACCCTGTGCCAGCACCTCAAGGTTTTTCTCGTCTCTATACGCATGTGAGGGAAACGTTCCCGCTCGCTCCCAGATTTCACCCATAAGCGCAAGCTCTTGCGTTTGCATAGTACTAATGCACACATAATCCTGCGAAGGACGCTCTTCAAGCGAAAACGATGCCAGCGCAAGCCAGCTCATGCGCGAAATAAGGCAGCCTTCAAAGGGAACATACACCCAGAGCCACCCGCGTGCCTCATTGCTATCTATCCGAAAAACATTCCCTACACCAGACCATTTATATTCTGGTCGCACTTTAAGTTGCTGTATTTGAGGCATAAAAAGTGACTGCATCTGAGGAGAAATGTGTGAGCAAAAGGCTTTAAGCATTCGCTGTGTTGTTGACTCATCCATACAATCAGCCGCCAAGCGCGTAAATCGTTCATCCTTGTTCTCTTCATGACCATTCATCACTCAGAATTAGTTAACCTAAGTTAACACATTATAGCATGCGTGAGGAGGAGATATATGAAGTCAACAACAGATGCGCAGCAGCAAGGGCAACGGCAGCAGCAAAAGACGCTTAGTTCATTGTTTGAATTAGCGGGATCGAGAAGACCCCTTATTCTTATAGGGTGTGTCCTTTCGGGAGTTTCCATGCTGTTGAGCCTTGCACCCTTTGCATATATTTGGCTTGTCGTGCGTGACCTTATAAAAGTAGCTCCCCAGTGGCAACAGGCAACACATATTGCAAGCTATGGCTGGGCGGCATTTGCATTCTCAATCGCAAGTATTGTGCTTTATTTTATAGGTCTTGCTTGCACGCACTTGGCTGCATTCCGTATTCAATCCAACATGAATAAACGTGGGCTTGAGCACCTTATGCGTGTACCTTTGGGATACTTTGATACGCACAGCTCAGGTGTACTACGACGCAGAATCGAAGGTGTCGCACGCGATACTGAGGCACTTATAGCCCATAATCTTGTGGATATTACCGGCACCATTGTTTTGTTTATTTCCATGCTCATACTGCTGTTTTTATTTGACTGGCGCATGGGAATCGCTTGTCTGATAGCGGTACTCATCTCGATTGTCAGCATGATGAGCATGATGGGAGGAAGCCGTAAAGAGTACCTCAATCAATACCAAACAGCCCTCGATACCATGGGTTCAGCCGCCACGGAATACCTGCGTGGCATTCCTGTTGTAAAGGTATTTCAACAGACGGTATATTCCTTTAAAGCATACAAAGAAGCAGTCGAGAATTACAATACGTTTGCGTGCAAGTATGCTGTAGATGTCTGTAAAACTCCTCAGAGCATCAATCTTACCTTTACTGAAGCCGCATTTGTTTTCTTAGTCCCTGTTGCAATTCTTTTAGCACCAGAAGCCTTGGCATCAGGTCACTTTGTCGATTTTATCTGCAACTTTGTCTTTTATGCTATTTTTAGCGCCATCATTGCAACAGCGCTTGCAAAGATTATGTTTGCCTCAGGCGGCATGATGCAAGCAAATGAGGCCCTGCGCCGCTATAACCAAGTTATAGATGCCCCAGAAATGACTAGAGCCACACATAGCAAACACCCGCAAGATACCAGCGTATGTTTTGAAGAGGTAAGTTTTACCTATGAAGGAGCAGCACGCCCCGCTCTTACTAAGCTGAATTTGCAAGTTGCTCCTGGCACTGTCTTGGCACTGGTAGGCCCTTCTGGCGGTGGTAAAACAACAGCCGCAAGCCTCATTCCTCGTTTTTGGGATGTGGACTCGGGTCGTGTACTGGTAGGCGGCGTTGATGTACGCGATATAGACCCACATGAGCTTATGGACAAGATTGCCTTCGTCTTCCAAAGAGGCACCTTGCTTAAAGGCAGTATCTTAGAAAACGTTTTGGCTGGCCGTACAGATGCAACGCGCGAGCAGGCCCTCGAAGCGCTCCATGCTGCTCAATGCGATGATATTCTCGCTAAGTTTCCCCAAGGTGCAGACACCATTATTGGCACAGAGGGTACCTACCTTTCCGGCGGAGAAGTGCAGCGTGTTTTGCTAGCTCAAGCCATCTTAAAAGATGCTCCCATTGTGGTTTTGGATGAGGCGACCGCTTTTGCAGATCCAGAAAACGAAGCCCTTATTCAGCAGGCCTTTGCACGCCTTGCCCGGGGCAAAACCGTCATCATGATTGCCCACAGACTTTCAACGGTTGTGGGGGCGGACAATATAGCAGTTCTTAATGAAGGCACGCTGCAAGAGCAAGGTACACACCAAGAGCTCATTGATGCAGGCGGTCTGTATGCTCATATGTGGAGCAACTACCAAAGTGCCGCAACATGGAAAATTAAGCGAGGTGAAGCATAAATGCTTAGCGAGAAATTCAAGAAGACTTTTGCGCTTACCGATGCAGGTATTGCCTCAATACGCAAGGGTATTGCATGGAGCGTTGTTACCAATCTCGTCAATATGACAGGTATAGGCATTTTGTTTATACTCATACAAGCACTTATGGCAGCTTTCTTACAAGGCGCGCCCCTGCCAACACTTTTGCCCTATGCAGGAGCACTTATTGTATTTTGTATTATTTCGTTTGTTGTCCATAGTCAGCAGTATTTTCATACGTATGGAACTGTATATAGTGAGGTAGGACGCTTGCGCTTGGCTCTTGGTGAGCGTATGCGCCAATTGCCTTTATCATTTTTTGGCCACCGTGACTTAGCAGACCTTGCAGAAACCATCATGGGCGACGTGGCAGAGCTTGAGCACATGTGGTCTCATGTATTGGGCTATCTGTATGGCGCGTATATTTCAACGTTTATTGTGGCAGTAAGTCTTTTTATCTATGATTGGCGCCTTGCATTAGCGGCACTTTGGAGCGTTCCTGTTGCATTTGGATTGCTCTTTGGCCTTCGTAACATCACCTCTTCCGCACAAAAGAAAGCACGCACGGCAGCACTCACGGTGTCAGACCAAATCCAAGAGACTATAGAGGAAGTGCAGGGGATTCGAGCTAACAACTTAGAGAAGCAGCGTCTTGCGAGCGTATTTAAAAAGATTGACGCACGTGAGCAAGCAACTATTCATTCAGAAATACTCACGGGCATCACCATAAACGCTGCATCAGTTATTATGTGCTTGGGCATTGCCAGCACAGTGCTTGTAGGAGCTACTCTTATTACAGCAGGCCAGCTTGACTTTATGGTATTTGTTGCCTTCTTGCTTGTAGTAACGCGCGTCTATGCGCCGTTTGACCAAGCGCTTGCGCTTATCGCCGAGATGTTCGTATCTGAAGTAGGAGCACGTCGTCTTCAAAATATTTACGATGAGCCCATCGCAGGCGGAGAGCAAGAGTTTGCACCCCAAGGCTTTGATGTACAGTTTGAACATGTTGGCTTCTCTTATCAAAATGAGCCTGTTTTGCGCGATGCAAGCTTTACAGCTAAAGAAGGAGAAGTAACCGCTCTTGTTGGACCAAGTGGCTCTGGTAAATCTACCTGCGCCCGTTTAGTAGCACGCTTATGGGATGCAAATACGGGCACTATTCGCATTGGTGGCATAGACACTGCAGCTATAGACCCTGAGGTTCTGCTCTCGGATATCTCTATCGTTTTTCAAGATGTCATGCTTTTTGATAACAATATTATGGAAAACATTCGTTTGGGTCGCCGTGGCGCAACAGACGAAGAGGTACGTGCGGCTGCGCGTGCCGCAAACTGCGATGAATTTGTATCGCGCTTACCTGAGGGCTATAACACCTTTATTGGTGAGAATGGCGCGCGTCTTTCTGGTGGTGAGCGTCAACGTATTTCTATTGCGCGCGCTCTGCTTAAAGATGCTCCTATTTTGCTTTTAGACGAAGCAACAGCAAGTCTTGACGTAGAAAATGAAACTATAGTTCAAGAAGCCCTTTCTCGCTTGCTTGCACATAAGACTGTGTTGGTTATTGCACACCGTATGCGCACTGTAGAAAACGCAGATAAAGTTGTAGTACTTGATGAGGGACACGTCATAGAAGAGGGTTCGCCCCAAGAGTTGTTACAGCAAGAAGGTGTTTTTGCTCACATGGTTAAGCTCCAACGCGAAAGCGCAACCTGGCAACTGTAAACCCAGCTGTAAGCCCTTAAGGCAGTAATGTTTTAAGACATAAGCCGTCTTGACTATTCAAGGCGGCTTACTTTTGATACGTAAGAACATAGATTAAACAAGGAATTACCGTTCTTGGTGCCGTCTTTAAAAATTGATGTGTACAATAAGGATGCGCTGAACCTCATGTGTACAGCGCTTTTTGCAGTCTAGTAGAAGGGGCAACATGAAACCTCGACCTCACAGTCGATAGCCCCCGTGGTGTGCTCTGCCGAGTCTACCGCGAGGGGTATGACCGGTACCGTGTAAGCGGCGCAATGCTTGTGTACCTGCTTGTGTACACAGCTGGAAGGAGCATGCATGATTTATCTCTCCCAACTTTTGGGAAATCCAGTACTTGACGCTCATGGCAATAAAATTGGCGTAGTTAATGACCTTGGTATTGCAACAGGCGAGGTTTTTCCTCGTGTAACATCCCTTGCATTTCAAGGGCCTGGTAAGACGCCGTTTATGATTTCTTGGCGCAAGTATGTAGCATCCTTTGATGAAGAAGAAGTTCATCTAACTGTTCCCTCAACGGATATTCGCTTCTCGTATCTTCAGCCTGAAGAAGTCCTTATCGCCCGTGATTTACTCAACAAGCAAATTGTGGACACACGCGGCATGAAGGTTGTTCGCGTAAATGACCTCAAGCTGTCAGACACCAGCTCGAGCCAGCTCCGTCTGCTCGGTGCAGAGGTTGGTGCCCGTGGCTTGCTTCGCTCGCTTTCCCCTACTATCGAGAAAATCGTCATACGAGTACTGCGCAACTTTGGTAAAGACATTCCTGAGCGTGTTATTGCATGGAACTATATGGATTTGTTGGACCGTAATCTGTCCAATGTAAAACTCTCCGTTACCCACAAAACGCTGGATGAATTACACCCTGCAGACATTGCAGACATCATCGAGCAGCTTGATCCTCGCCTGCGCGGTCAAGTTTTTGCCCAGCTTGATGATGCTCAAGCAGCAGAAGCTATGGCAGAGCTCAATGATGATCAAGCAGCAGAAATCATGGGAGACATGGCGGAGCTTGATGCTTCGCGCATGCTATCAGAAATGGACCCAGACGACGCAGCGGAACTTGTTTCCGAGCTCGATTATGCAAAGGCCGAGAAACTCTTGCGCTTGATGGGCGTTAAGGAACAGAAGGCAGTTCGACAACTTTTGGGCTATAAAGAGGACACCGCGGGTCGTATTATGACCTCAGAAGCTGTCTTGCTCCCAGAAGATGCAACGGTTACTGATGCTGTAGAAGCCCTCCGCAATTTGGATGAGGACTTTGAAACCGTCCACTACATTTACCTCAAAGATACTGAAGGACGCCTCAGTGGTTTGGTCACACTGCGCGCATTGGTTGTTGCTGGTTCTAACACCAAACTGTCTGATATTGCCATCGAAGACGAGCTTATTGTTGCAAGTCCTGAAGATGACCAAGAAGACGTTGCAGAAAACATTGCTAAGTACAACCTGCTTGCCATGCCCGTTGTGGATGACAATCGACGCCTCCTCGGCATTGTTACCGTAGATGATGCACTCGATGTTTTGGAAGAAGAGCACGCCGAAGACCTGCAGATTGCTGGTGCTTCCAGCGGCGACTCCGAGGGTCACCGCTCTATGGAGGGCATCTTGTGGCTTATGCGCAACGAGATGTGGTTCTTTGTTTGGATGCTTAGTCTTATTGGCTTATCTGCCCTGTTTAGCTCCCAAGGCTGGCTCAATATCTTTTTGCTCGGTGCCATGCTGCCCGTTGCTATTATCGCTGGTAATGATGCAGCAAATCACGTTACCAATTCCTTTATTGAGTATGACCCTGACGACAAAGATGCGCCAACCATGCTTGGTTTTGCATTGTCCTCCCTTGGTCTTGGTATCGTATTTGCTCTGCTTGTTGGCCTGATTTCCGGCAGCTTAGTAAGTGTCGTTTCTCAAAACAATGTGCAAAACACCATTCTTATGGACGGTATCATTTCCTCTGTCGTAGGTATTTTGGTTTCCTTTGCACTTACTCCGCTTTACCTCACAATTCTGCGTAAGCGTGACGAGAAAAACCTGGAAAACTCAGGTACATCCCTTGCTGCAATAGCCATGCTTGTCTCGGCACTTGCTTTTATTATTACCGCCGCCATCCTTGTGTATGGAATTGGTATCTAGTATGGCAGCGCAAGTTCAAAAGCATGCGCCCACTCAGGACAGCTCACAAAACACCACTTTGGGCGCTGCTTCAGGCACAACACCTAACTCCGTCGGTAAAACCAATGTCGGCAAAACTGCAGGAACTGCAGGTAAAGCAGGTATTGCAGCTATTCTAGCCGCCATGGGCCCCGGCATCCTTACCTCTTTTGCGGGCATGGACGCCGGCGGCATTGCAACCTTCTCTACCTCAGGCGCATCCTTTGGCTTTAACATGCTGTGGACCATTCCCATCATGACGCTGCTGTTAGTGGTAGTCCAAGAGACCTCAGCACGTATGGGCTGCGCTACCGGTAAGGGTTTTGCCTCACTCATTCGCGAGCGCTTTGGCGTGCGCATTTCCGCCCTTGCCATGCTGGCGCTTATCATTGCAAACTTTGCAGTAACCATTTCTGAGTTTGCCGGCATTGCATCCAGTATGCTGCTATTTGGCGTACCCATCTATGCCAGTGTGCCAGTTGCCGCTATTGGCACATGGATTCTTACCATGAGTGGCTCATACCGTCGTATAGAAAAAATCCTGCTGGTCATTAGCTCGGTATTTATCACCTACATTGTGTCTGGCATCATTGGCAAGCCAGACTGGAACATGGCACTCTATAAAACCGTTGTTCCCCAGCTTGATAGCAGCACTGCTTACATTTCTTTGTTGGTGGCAAGCGTTGGTACAACCATCTCGCCTTACATGATTTTTATGGTATCCAGTAATGTTGTCGAGAAAAACCTGGATGAGTCAGATATTCCTGCTCAACGTGCGGATAATGTCTCTGGCGCAGTAGCTCAAAGCGTTATTGCTTGGTTTATTATTCTTACCACGGGCGCGGTGCTTTTCCCTGCAGGCATTGCTGTTACCAGTGCCTCAGATGCAGCGCGTGCCCTTGTTCCTTTGGCTGGGCAGTATGCTTCTGCCCTCTTTGCTATTGGTTTGGTTGGCGCTTCTTTTTTGGCAGCTTGTGTACTGCCGGGCATTACCGCTAGTGCCGTCTGCGAAGCTTTTGGTTGGGAACGCGGTGCAGACCGCAGCTGGCATGAGGCCCCCATTTATCGTGGCATCATTACCACCATTACCATCCTGAGCGCCCTTATTGTTTTGATTCCTCACATTGATTTGTTTGGCATCTTGATGGTCGCACAGATTATTAACGGCATTGCCTTACCTGTTTTGCTTGTATGTATGGTTTTGCTTGCCAGTGACACCCACCTTATGGGCACATATCGCAATGGCAAGATTTGGAATATTCTTACCTGGTTTGTAATTGTTGCTATTACTATTTTGACCATAGTAATGTTTGTCATGCAGGCCATGGGCATCTAGCACAAGTTGATGCGCCTCCAAGCAAAGATAACAAAGCATCAGACGTAGAACCTGATGCTTTGTTGAGTCGTTAGGTTATTAATTTTGCTGCAGGGTTTTAGCTAAGCTCAGTAGGCCACACTGCATCTTCGGGCATCTTTGCCTTACCAGTTAAGATGTCCTCAGGCACATTGCCATCAGCCTTCATAAGATCTGTAACCGTTACAAAGGTGTAGCCCTGATCATGAAGTTTATCCAAAATCTGTGGCAAAGCCTCAAGATCTTGCTCACGTGGACCACCACCGTCATGCATCAGAATAATATAGCCAGGCTGGATACCATTAATAGCATTGGCAACAATCTTGTCTACACCAGGGCGAGACCAATCAAGTGAGTCCTGATTCCATAAAATAGAAGCACTCATCTTGCCTTGTGTAACCGCCCACGTCTTGCTCGTAAACGCACCATAAGGTGGACGAACCATGGTAGTTTCTACACCCGTAGCTTTCTTGATAGATTCATAGCTGCTATCCAACTCAGACTGAACACGCTCTGCAGAATCTTTGGTGAGCACATCATGATGGTAGGTATGGCTCATGATTTCATGACCATCAGCAACAATCTTTTTAGAAATCTCTGGCATCTCATCCACGTTCTGCCCCAGATTAAAGAAGGTTGCAACAGCTCCATGATCCTTCAAAATCTTGAGGTAGCGCTCGGTATACACGCTGGGGCCGTCATCAAAAGTAATGGAAATGAGCTTCTTTCCATCCTTGGGCTGTAAGTTGCGTGTCTTAAGCACACAATCCTGCCCCTTTTGTTTTACCTCACCATCAGCGGTTTCTCCAGAGGTTTTACCCGTGCGAATCTCTTTCTTTTCTACCTTGCCCCATTGAGAAACATAGGTAACCGCACCCCAGGCACCATCTGTCGTGAGCTTGGGCTGAGTCTCTGTCATTTCTACGGTATACTCCTCCATGATGTCAGCACCATTGCCAACGGTAATGGTCTCTCCACCATGGATTTTATAGTTGTTGCCGTCATCAAACGACAAGTCCTTATCGTCAACCTTAACCGAGTACGCAAAACCCTTGCCCTCGGTAATAACCTTGCCAGAAACGCTGGTAAGGTTACCTGCCGTTACCTTAATCTTTTCCTTGGAAATAATATCGCCCAGCGAGGTATGTACGGTATAGGTGCGGCGAGCGCCATTAATAACAACCTCAACAGGGCGGAATATGTTCCATCCAATTGGCAAAGCAGCTGCTACAGCAGCCAAACCACCCAGCACAATAAAGTCGCGACGCGTCATGGCGCGCTTGGGTTTTTTGCCGCCCGGCATAGGACGCTTTGCAGAAACAAAGCCTTTATCGGCAGTTACAAACCCAACGTGCTCGCGCCGAGCATTGCTGTTTGAGCGCTGTGCCTGCAAGTAAGGGTTTTTAGAAGCAGAGCTTTTGCGTGTTGCTGCGGCATAGCTTGCTTCTCCGCGCGTGGTCGAGAAACGCGGCGCACTTGAGCGAGAAGAACCCGTATTGGCATTCATAGACACATTCATATGTGCAGAACTGCGGTATGAAGAATCGTGAGCAGAAGAATCTCTGCGTGAGTGTGGTGTATATCGTTCACCAGATCGTGCCATATGCCCTCCGAGAATATTTAAACTTCGTTTGAAAAGCGAATGTTTGATTGAAACCTATGTAGTCACTCAAAAGTATATAACGGTTTACTTACTACTCTTATCAAATTCTTCCTTAAACGCAGCAAACATACCTCGCGTCTTTGATAGATTTCGACCCAGTGCACGAGCAGCCTTTGCTGCAGTGTCATCTGAAGAGGGTTTCTCTTTTGCACTTGCAGAGTTTGTATGAGAAGTTTTTCCCGTTTTATCTGGTGTTTCTTGCAAAGTCTGATCGGAGGTGGTGTTGCTACATTGTTTTGCTTGCGCGCTGGTAACAGGACCTGAAATTTTGACCTCTTGCGCCTCAAGCTCTGGCACATCTGGATCAAGCTGTGTAGCTTCAGTGACAGCACGCTTGGCCTTGCCTAATACACGACCTAAAGAATACGAGCCTTTCTCCAAGGCCTTATCGGCAGCTGCTGCCATTTTTTTGCCCGCTTCTGCACCCGCAACCTGGGCGTTGCCAACGGCTTCACCAGCCTTAGCGGCAAATCCTCCCGAGAATGTCTGCGTAGCAGTGCCATCTGCCACAATCATAGTTTGGCCGTGGCGTCCTCTAAAAGAGCATGCGGGAATATCCACCGTACCAATGAGTGCGTGTGCGGTACCGCTGTTGGATATTTTGAACGTCTCTATCTTGCCGGTAGCAGTATTAAAATCAAAATCCCCTATGTACCCAAGGCTGTTACCACTTGCGGTAACCACATCCATGCCCGCCCACATAATGCAAGAATCCCAGTCAAAGCCTAAGCGCTTAATAGCAGCCTTACCTATGCCAGTCTTTTGATGAGTGCAATAGATGCCCTCATCGCAAACATCAAACGAATCAAACGCCAAGAACACATCCTCGCGCTTAACCATGCCAACCACGTCGGGGCGCTTAACCATAAAACCAATGACCTGCATGCCATCAGGTGCACATACCACCTGATGCACCTTGCCTAAACGCTTAAACACCTGTTCTTTGGTGTTGCTAGAGATTTTTTTGGAATCTTTGATAGTAAAGACCTTGGTGTTTTGGATTTTGGAAAGCGATAGCATATGAACCTCGCAGATCTTTGGCGCTTTATGAGTGCTTTATACATCGAGGCGCCGCCACAGGGCAGCGCCTCGGATAGTTTGCCTTGTTGTGCCGATAAAAACTAGGCCACGGTATCGTTAGATGCTGCAGTATCCGTCTTTTCTACTTGAGCTTCTACCTCTACAGAGTCACTCGTGGAAGCCTCAGTAACAACCGTGTTTACCTGGCTAGCAATGTTAGAAATAACATCCTGAGCCTGAACAGAAGCAACAGCAACCGTATCAGACAAAGAGTTACGAACTTGATCCATGCGCTCGCGTGCAGCGTCTACCTTAGCACGTAGTTCATCAGTTGTAGCATCTACCACAGGACGAATATGAGCGACCTTCTCGGCAGTATTTTGACTCGTTACCTCATAAGCGTCTTTTGCACTATCCCAAGCATCATTCATGGCATCGGCGGCCATTGCACGGCTCTCGGCACCAGAACGAGGAGCGAGCATTAAGCCAGCTACCGTACCTATAGTTGCGCCAAAAACAGTGCCTAGCACAAATCCAAATCCACTCTTTTTGCTCATCTTGCGTCCTTCCATACAGCCAGCGCAAACTGGCAATACATGCTTGGTTATGCGCTTAAGTATACCAGTGTGCGGGGTATGCAAAGCGCAATTCTTAGTTGGATATGAGAGGTAAACTATTGCTCGCTATCAGCCGCGTTATCCAAAGATGCAACCATGCCAGTAAGGCCATCTACAATAGCATCAATGCCGGGCTCAGGATTGCCGCCGCCCGTGTAGGCCCATTGCAAAATCCAGGCAGCGCTGGAAAGTGCGCCGGCAACCAAGGCATCATCGGGACAATCAAGCGTAACGTCAAAGGTACGGGTATCGACACTTGTAATAGGCGTGGTACGACCCGTAGAAATAGCACCACCCAAACCAGTGCGAGCAATCAGCTCTACCGAAACATGCTCAAACAAATGTGCAACCTCAGTGGCAGGCAAGGCATCCCTAAATGTTTTGCCAGCATCACCAAAACAAGCATGGTCACATATTTGTGGCATAAGATTATAAACACGCGTAGTGCCCTCAAGGTCCTCGTTAGTAAACAAGGGGGCTTCTTCATCAACACGAATACGTGCCGTTACATAACGGGGTCCAACGGTTAGTTTTTGGATTTCGATTACTTGACCCATCAAACAAAAGCCTCCCTGTGCTTCTTGTGCTTAGAGGAAACGGTAACTCACCGTTCTGACACCCCAGCCATCAGTGGAGCTGGCACCCAGGGCACGCCACACGCCACCAGCTAGGTCAAGGTCACGCCCTAAAGGAGCAAACCCGCCTGTATCGGTAACGGTTGCAGTAACGGTAATTCCATTGTAGTAAATTTCTACCTTTTTACCGATAAGATCACGCCTCGATACGGGGACTGCCACTGTCATGCTGTGCTCGGTAAGCTCTACGCCTGAAGCGGTTGCCGTACCACCAGTATTATCTGCAATGGTATATGCAGAAGCACGACCGCTTTTCCAGCCCTGGTCTTGATTAACAATCACAACACCGTCCTGAATGACGGCGCCAGGCTTAATGTTTGTCTCGGTAGGACCAAGCTTATGAACCTGATACGTTAAGTGCTGGTGTGTGTCTAAAAGAGAACTTACTGAAGACTCAGTAGAAGAAACAGCAGATTTAATCTTATGAAAGTCATTGTTTGAAGTAATCTCAGAGGTGGTGTCACCTACACCAATCGCTTGTACGTCTGCAGCAAACGCTGGTAGGCAACCCAGATGCCCAAAAGCAACCGTTGCAATCAAACCAAGCAACCACATACGTACTTTGTTGGAGCTATTAAACAAACCAAATCCTTTATCCGTCACAGCAGCCATGATGCTATCGCGCTGCTGCGATATTTGAGGCGTTGTTTAATTGAGGTGGATTTATGCCTCGCCGACAAGAGCTCTGTTTGACACGTGCTCTGCCGAACCGTGTTTATGTGTGTAAAAATTTTACTCGTTCATACTACCAGTATGATGTGAAATCTGTTTGAAGGAACGTGTACCTGCACAAATACCGTTCGTCATTTAGTGAACGGTATCAGATACTCCGCCAATAGCATCGCTGGTAGAAGCTGGTTTAGGAGCACTCACACGCACCTTCGCAATGCGACGGCCACGCACAGAAACCACCCTAAATGTCCATCCATCCACCACGAACTTCTCGCCCGCATTGGGCACGGAATCCACCTGATCAAGCACAAAGCCCGCAATGGTCTCGTACTCGCCAGAGTCTGCTAAGGGCCAGCCAAGCTCTATGGCATCATCAATGGAATAGCGGCCATCTACCAGCCATTCCGTATCAGAAAGCGGTGTTAGATACTTATTGTCTGGATCAAACTCGTCCTCAATCTCTCCCACAACTTCCTCTACGATGTCCTCTACCGTAACCACGCCGGCAGTGCCACCGTACTCATCCACCACGATGACCATTTGTGCATGGTTGGCGCGCATCTGGGAAAGCAGCGGGATAATGTCCTTGGTATCGGGTACAAAATCAGCCTTACGCACGCAGCAAGAGACGGGATGCTCGGTTTTCTCGCCGCTTAAAATAAGCTCAATCAAGTCTTTGATGTGGGCAATGCCAATAATGTGATCAACTTCATCATGGTACACAGGAATGCGCGAGAAGCCCGTCGTGCGCATGATGTCTAACACGGCTTTGCAAGACAGCGTGTCTTCCACAGCAGTCATGTCCACACGCGGCACCATGACCTCGCGAGCAATGGTATCTCCCAGGCCAATAACCTCGTGAATCATTGACTTTTCTTCTTCGGATAGCTCATCGGTATCCGTTACCAGATACTTAATCTCATCCTCAGAGACCGCCTGGCGATCAGAGGTTGCCTTAAGATGCAGCAAACGCGCAGCACCATCTGCACTCGCAGACGTCAGCCACACTAAGGGGCGCGCAAGAGCCGAGAAAGCCATAAGTGGACCAGCAACAGACTCTGCAATACGCTCTGCATCACTTAAGGCTATGCGCTTGGGAATAAGCTCCCCTACTACAATGGAAAAGTACGAGATAAGCAGCGTAATAATGACAGGTGCAGCCACATCTGCCACAGATGCAGCCATCCCTAACGAGGCCATCCAAGCCGCAAAAGGTGCAGACAAGCTCGTTGCTGCAAAGGCAGACGATGCAAACCCAACCAGAGTGATTGCCACTTGAATTGCTGCTAGGAAAGAATCGGGGTTCTCGACAGCCTCAGCTGCAGCTGCTGCACGGGCGTCACCTTCTGATGCCTCATGTTCCAATAGGGCACGCTTGGCCGTAGACAGAGCCATTTCTGCCATAGAAAAATATCCATTTACCAAGGTAAGAAGTACCGTAACAACAATCGATATAACTATGTCCATGCGAAAAGTCGCATCCTCCAAAAACGTTGGTGCTTTGCACCAGCAAACAAGATATGAGTATTTTAACAGCTTTACCTGCAGCGTTTTGAGTGCATATCTGTTGCATACAAATGGCTGCACCCGCATACGCGCGTGCAGCCTTATATACCCAAACTACCAGATGTTTTCCAAGCTCGATTAGCCAAGCTCGATTTGCCATGCTACATCAGAACAGATACCGCATACAACCTTACTTGGTGCCTGCTGCACGCTTGGCAGCATACTCCTGGGCTAAGCGCTCCTGAACATCATGAGGTACCTGCTCATATCCAGAAATCTCTAGACTAAACTCGCCCGTGCCACGTGAAAGAGAGCGCAGACGGGTTGCATAATCTGCAACCTCAGCTAATGGCACGGTAGCAATAATGCAGGTAAGGCCCTTATCGGTAACTTCCATACCCTCAACGCGGCCGCGACTTGCAGAAATATCTCCCATAATAGAGCCAGCATAGCTTTCTGGAATGGAAACTTCCATATGAGCCATGGGCTCAAGCAATACGGGCTCCGCTTGTTCGACCGCCTTATTAAAGGCAAGGCGTGCAGCTGTCTTAAAGGCCATCTCGTTAGAATCTACGGGATGATAAGAGCCCTCATACACGGCAACCTTAACGTCAATCATAGGATACCCTGCCAAAACGCCCTCAGCCATAGTCTCTTGGACGCCCTTATCGATAGCTGGAATAAAGCCACGTGGAATATGACCGCCTACTACCTCGTCTACAAACTCATAGCCTGACAAAGGATTGGGCTCCACACGCAGCCAGCAATCACCGTATTGGCCCGCGCCACCAGTTTGCTTTTTGTGACGGCCCTGAGCAGAAGCGGTACGACGAATAGTTTCACGATACGGAATGCGCAATGCGGTGGTATGAGCAGTAAGACCCGTACGATCTTCTAGACGCTCGAGCAAAACGGAAACTTGCGCTTCTCCAATGGCAGAAATAACTGTTTGACCAGTCTCTTCATCATGAGAAACGCTCATGGTAGGATCTGCATCACAGCTCTTCTCCAAGAAGGTAAAGAGCTTGTCTTCTGTGCCGCGCTTATCAGGCTCAATGGCAATTCGATACAGCGAGTTGGGGAAGCGGAATGCAGCAGCCTCTACCTTGCCCGTTACCGAAAGGGTATCTCCCGTCATAGCATCCAGTTTGGGAACTACTACCACGTCACCCGCGCCTGCAGCCTCGATATCTGTAGTCTCGTGTCCACACATCACATACAAATGCGTGAGGCGCTCGGTCTTGCGCGTGCGTGCATTAATAAGCTCCGTACCAGCCTTAATGGTACCTGCCAACACCTTAATAAAGGAAAGGCGACCAGCCTGTGTGTCATTAAGAGATTTGAAGACAAAGACAACGGGACGGTCATCACCAGGGTCAATATTAAGCGCCTCACCGTTTACCAGTGGTACGGGGCCATAATCTTCTGGCGTGGGGAAATACTCCACTACGTTATTCATAAAGGAAATGACGCCCTCTTCACGCACACAAGAACCCGCAAAGACCGGCACAAATATACGTTTTACAATAGCCTTATGGAGCAAACTTTCCAGCTCATCTTGGCTCAGTTGACCGCCATCCAAATATTTAAGCATGAGCTCATCGTCTGCCTCGGCAACCAAATCACACAGAGAGTCGCGAGCAGCTTGTGCCATGCCTGCATATGCTTCTGGAATGGGTTGCTCAACGGGCTTTCCGTCTACCAGTTTACGAGCAACCATATGCACCACATCAATAACGCCCTCAAAGGTATCACCATACCCCCAGGGCAGCGTTACGGCACCCAAACGATTACCAAAATGCTCTTGCAAATCGAGAAGAACATCATAGAAGTCCTTCTCGGTCTTATCAAAACGGTTTACAAAAATCGCGCGAGACAAAGACAAATCTTCTGCCGCGTACCACAAGCGCGTGGTGGTAGTTTGTGCGCCCTCGCTTGCATCCACCATAAACAGCGCTGTTTCACAGGCACTCATGGCTGCATAGGCATCGCCGATAAAATCAGGGTAGCAAGGCGCATCCAATACATTAATACGTGTGTTGTTCCACATAATGGGCGCAATAGCCGTAGAAATAGAGAAGGATCGACGCTCTTCTTGCTCGTCGTAATCTAGCGTGGGTTTAGTTCCTGCATGGCCGCCCAACCTTGAGGTTTTGCCAGAAAGATGCAACATTGCCTCAGCCAGCATGGTTTTACCCACGCCGCCTTGGCCTACCAAAACCACATTCCTAACTTTGTCTAGCTGTGACATGATAGCCTCCTCGCACGAATATGCTCGAGCCTTACGGCCGCAGCACAGCCAGGAGGTGGACCCGCATGACTGTGTGGCGAGCCTCTTTGCTTAACTTTACACGCAAAATGACCGCCGACTACCACATATCGGGAGACGGACTTTTTAGGGCTGTGACAGGTACATCTCACGTTTTTTGCCCGCTGCACATACAGCGCTGTAGTGCAACAGGGTATTATCAAACTACGTTTGCACTTTGCCAAGCTGGACTAAGCTGGAGGATATATGGGATACCGCACCTACACATGCCCCATAGCACGCCAATGTGGCGGCTGTGAGTGGCTTTCTGTGCCGTACCCTATTCAGCTGCAACGCAAACAAGATGCCTTAGCTGACTTATTTGGAGATCTTGCCAAAACAGATGGTTGCACCATCTCTCCCATTGTTGGTATGAATGAGCCACGGGCTTATCGCTATAAAGCGGCAACGCCTTTTGCACCTGGCACTCGTGGACGCATCCGCAGTGGATTTTTTGCTCACGGAACGCACCGTATTGTACCTTGCGCAGAATGCCTGGTAGAAGAGGCAAGCTTGCGGCCCATTCTTAATAGTGTTGCGCGTATCGCAGAGCGTATAGGCGTAAGTGCCTACCATGAAGACACCGGTAGAGGGCTTTTACGCCATGCAATTGTAAGAAAAGCTTTGGTGGGAAAAGAGGTTTTGTTTACTCTTGTTACTAATGGCAACCACATCCCCCAGGAGCTACGCTTTGTTGATGGGATTTTATCGGCACATCCCGAGATTACAACCATCGTACAAAATATCAATACGCGTCGGACCAACGCCATGTTAGGCAACCGCAATAATGTTTTATATGGTAAAGGCATCATTCACGATAGCCTCTTGGGCTGTACGTTTGAGCTGGGTGCAACCTCGTTTTACCAGACTAATCCCAAGCAAACCGAGAAACTCTATGCGCTGGCAATTGACGGCGCGCAGCTTAAGCCAGGCATGCGTTTGCTTGATGCCTACTGTGGCACAGGTACCATTGGACTATGCGCCGCCCATAGTTGTAAGGACTTAGAGCTGGTAGGTGTGGAACGTGGTGAAGAGGCCATCGTGAATGCTAAGCGTAATGCGCGCGCTAATCAGCTAGAAAAGACTACACGTTTTGTGCGTGCCGATGCCACGGAATACCTTGCCAGCGGCAAACGGGCGGGCGGAGCGTATGACGTTATCATGCTTGACCCGCCACGTGCTGGTTCTACCCCCGAGTTTTTATCGGCAGCCAGCGCCTGCAACCCGCAACGCATTGTGTATATTTCTTGCAACCCTCAAACACAAGCTCGTGACCTGTGGTTTTTACGCCAAAAAGGCTGGAAGCTTATGAGTTTGATTCCTGTGGACATGTTTCCTCACACTAAACACGTGGAAACAATTGCGGTGCTGTCCCGCTAAGTGTGGCATTGCTGTCACGAAAGTAATCGACTTCAGTTAGATAACCACCTTTAATTAGAAAAGCCCTATTTTGTCCAACAGATTATTTTTTCGTCCAAAATAGAGTAAAATTGGATGAAAAAAGAGGGCGTTGGACGAAAAAGGATTCTAATGAGATCGTTTGATTACAGCAGGCTCTACGATAAAGTCTGGGATACAGATATTCTGAACCTTGTTGCGAAAATCCATGAGTGTAAAGGAAGACAGGATTTATTCATTCGTCAAAAACCTGTGGAGTTGGATCGCCTGGTTGAAATCGCAAAGATACAAAGTACGGAAGCATCTAACAAAATTGAAGGTATCGTCACAACAAGTGCACGTATGAAACAGCTTTTTAAGGAGAAGACCACTCCAAGAAACCGGGATGAAGATGAGATTATGGGTTATCGGGATGTCTTGAATACGATTCATGAGAGTAATGAGTACATTCCGGTTCGTCCGTCTTATATCCTTCAGCTTCACCGGGATCTTTTGAAGAGGGCGGGATTCTCTTATGGAGGACATTTTAAGAATGTTCAGAATTATATTAATGAGACAAAGCCTGATGGGACGATAGTCACAAGGTTTACGCCAATTGCGCCTTACGACACACCGGATGCTGTAGAGGACCTGTGCAATGCCTATGAGCAGGCTATTGCAAACGAGAAGATAGATTCCTTGATTCTTGTTCCGGCATTTATCTGCGACTTCCTTTGTATCCACCCGTTTAATGACGGCAATGGAAGGATGAGTAGACTGCTCACGTTGCTCCTTCTGTATAAGAACGGGTATAGCGTTGGGAAATACATTAGTATTGAAAAGCAGATAGAGAAAACAAAAGATCGTTATTACGATGCTCTCGAAGAATCAGATGCCGGATGGTATGAAGAAGATAATGATTCGACACCGTTTATCAGATATATGCTGCAGGTAATCCTGGCCTGTTATACAGAATTTGAAGAGCGTGTCGGATTAATGGCTGAAAGTGAAAACGGCAGTACAGCATACGACATAGTGAAAAGGTATACCGAAGAAAAACTTGGCAAGTTCACGGGGGCAGATGTTGTAGCCCATTGTCCAAGCATAGGAAGGTCTTCTGCGCTGGCAGCATTAAAAAAACTTACCGATGAGGGCGTTATAATCCGGGAAGGATTAGGCAGAAATACATTTTACTATCGGGCTGGCAGCAAATAATTTTCATCCAAACCCACATTAAATTGGACGAAAAGTAAAAGCATTGGATGAAAGGATTGAAGCATACAGACAGGAGAAACCCGAGGCAGGTCTTATGCTGATGCAGTTGCAGCATATTACGAGATTAAAGTTGTCCCGATAAAAGTCGCGTAAGGTGATTTTAAATGAGCAAAGATCCCTTTAAGGAATATATCAAAGAATCCGAACCTGCAAAGAAAGACAAGGGTTATGCATGGCATACAGCTATTGGCCTGCAGGCAGTTGATGGATTGAAAACATCAGAATATCTGGTGCATACTGCCGTTAGAAATATCGAAGGCGAGATTTCCTTTGAAGAAGCAAATGCGCTTTTGCAAACCTATTATGAGGAAAACCCTGTCAGTGATACATCAGACCGCACTGAGGAAGCTGACAAGGTTTCCGCACGGATTGCTGCACTTCTTTCTGAGCGTGCCTTTAGCTTTACACCAAACGAGTATCTTTCCATTCACAGAAAGTTATTTACCGGTATTTATTCTCATGCCGGATGTATCCGAGATTACAACATCACAAAGAAGGAATGGGTGTTAAACGGAGCAACCGTATTTTACGGCAGTGCCACAGAACTGCAGGCAACCCTTGCCTATGATTTCTCGGAAGAAAAGCTTTTCTCTTATAAGAATCTTACAATAGATGAGATTATCCATCACCTTGCACTATTTGTATCCAGGCTCTGGCAGATTCATGTGTTTGGCGAGGGCAACACCAGAACGACAGCGGTGTTTTTCATTAAATATTTGCGTACGCTTGGCTTTGATGCAACAAACGATATTTTTGCTGAGCATGCGTGGTATTTTAGGAATTCATTAGTCAGGGCAAACTATAACGATTTAAAAAATAATATCCATGAAACAACAGAGTATCTTGAATTATTTTTGCGTAATCTCCTCTTAAATGAAACTCATCCCCTGCATAATCGTGCATTGCATATCAGCGGAGCATTCAGAGAACTAGAAAAACTGGACATTCAGGCGCAAAAACTGGACATTGGTGTACCAAAACTGGACATTCAGGCGCCAAAACCGGACATTGAAAGTTCTTTTTCATCAAAGAAAGTAAATCATATTTTGAAACTCCATGAAGCATTTCCAAATCAGACAATCTTTGGACGCTCTGATGTGATGCAGGTAATTGGCATTAAAACATCCAGAGCCTCTGTCCTTTTAAGGGAACTGCTTGAACATGACATCATTGAGCCGGTATCCGGACATGGCAAAGGTAAGTACCGCTTTAGGCATTAAAAACAAGAATAAAATCTGCTCCTCAGTTAAACTGTTTGATACGGTAAACAAAACGCCCTAGAGAAACCCAAAGCGTAAACCAAAAGCGCAGTGATGGGTTTTTCAACAGAGCGCCCTTTGTAACAATGAGGACAGAAAGCATGTTTGATAAGCGCTTACTGCACGTCTGCTCAGAAAGCAAACGATACATCGCTGGAAATATCATCTTCCAGTGGGCGGAACTTTTGCTCAATGCAGCAATGATTTATGTAATTGCACACGCCATCCAAAACATATATGCGCACTTCTGGGGCGCGCAAGAACTCCTTATCCTTGCAGGTATCATCCTATGCATCATTGCTGCACGATATTTCATAACAAAGCTAGCCACAAGAATGAGCTACCTCGCATCGCGCAGCGTTAAAAAGATTCTTCGCGAGAAGATCTACAAAAAGCTTTTTGCCCTTGGAGCAACTTGGCAAAGCAGGGTAAACACCGCAGAATTGGTACAGGAAAGTGTAGAGGGTGTAGAACAGCTTGAAAGCTATTTTGGGCTGTACGTTCCGCAGTTTATCTATGCATTTCTGGCACCAATTACACTCTTTTTCCTGTTTGGTCTTTGTGGAAGCTGGACCGTTGGCGCTGTATTGCTTGTGTGTGTGCCACTAATCCCAGGTGCCATCATGATGGTACAAAAGATTGCAAAGAAGCTCTTCCATAGCTACTGGAATCAATATGCGCAGCTTGGTAGCACCTTTCTTGAAAACCTACAGGGCATGACAACACTAAAAACTTACCAAGCGGATGCCTGGAAAAATAAACAGATGAACGCCGAGTCAGAACACTTCCGCAAAGCAACCATGGCCGTGCTAACCATGCAGCTTAACTCCATTATTATCATGGACTTTATAGCGTACGGAGGAGCGGCTCTGGGCATCATTCTCACAACTCAAGCGTTTATCAATGGTGCTCTTTCCCTAGAAAGCTGCATAGCCATGATTCTGCTATCGGCGGAGTTTTTCCTGCCCATGAGAAGGCTCGGCAGCTACTTCCATATAGCAATGAACGGCATGGCAGCAAGTGACAAAATCTTTGCGTTTCTCGACGAAGAAGAGCCCCCGCAAAAAACTGAAACGGTCTGTGGCAAGCATATTTCCCTTAGAAACGTGCACTTCTCTTACGATGCCAAGCGAGAAGTGCTGCACAACATTACTATGGATATTCCAGAGCATGGGTTTATCGGAATTGTTGGCGAGTCAGGCAGCGGCAAATCAACCATTGCCCATCTTCTTATGGGAAGGTATCACCCCAACTCTGGAAAGATACACATAGATGGAAAACCGCTGGATACCATCTCCGACAACAGCCTGATGGACACCATAACCTATGTGGGCTTTGGCAGCGTGTTTTTTAAAGGAACGGTGCGAGAAAACCTAGCGCTTGCAATGCACCATGAGGATGAGAAGCGCATGTGGCAGGTGCTTCACGATTGCCAGCTTGATGCTTTTCTTTGTGAACAAGATGGCCTGCAAACACAGCTTCTTGAAAATGCCTCCAATTTATCGGGTGGACAGAGGCAGCGCCTGGCGCTTGCGAGGGCAATTTTGCACGATACGCCTGTGTATATCTTTGATGAAGCTACCAGCAACATCGATATGGAGAGCGAAGAGGCAATTGTAAACGAGATTTGTCACATGGCTGGACACAAGACAATCATTATGATTTCTCATCGCCTTGCAAACGTTATCTCGGCAGACCACATTTATTGTATGAGCCATGGCAACGTGGTTGAGCAGGGAACACACACTGAGCTTCTTAACCAAAACGGTAGCTATGCCGCACTATGGCAAACGCAAGAGACGCTGGAGCAGTATGGAAAGGAGGCGATGTAAATGCCTCGCACCTCAAAAGCAAAGGTTCTTTTTAGGATGGTGGGTCTTGTCAGGCCTCTTACTGGCTGGATGCTACTTGCTATTCTTATGGGAACACTGGGATTTCTTGCTGCACAATCTATTCCCATTCTTGGTGGATATGCCATGCTCTATGGACTTGGGCAGCATATCTTTGCTCCTATTACGACAATTTGGGCGCTTTTGATTAGCTGCGCGCTTCTGCGAGCAGTATTTCGCCTCATAGAACAGCGAACAAATCATTACATCGCCTTTACGCTTCTTGCAATCATTAGAGATCTTGTATTTCAGGCGCTCAGGCGGCTCTGCCCCGCCAAGTTAGAAGGAAAAGACAAGGGTGACCTTATTAGCCTTATTACCTCCGACGTGGAACTTTTGGAGGTCTTCTATGCCCATACTATTTCACCGATATGCATTGCAGCGCTCACATCAGGGATTATGTGCCTGTATATTGGCTCCTTCCATTGGAGTCTTGGTGTGCTAGCACTCATTGCCTTTTTATGTGTTGGTGTTGCACTTCCTATAGTTATTTCAAAGCGCAGCGGGACGCTGGGAGATGAGTTGCGCGCGCAATCGGGAGAGTTAGCAGCTTATATGCTGGAAAATATCAGAAGTCTTAACGAGACAATCCAGTATGGGTGCAAAGAACAGCGGCTGACGTCCATGAACCAAAAGACAGATGCGTTAAGCAAACGTCAGGGTATTCTCAACCGTCTTACGGGCACCAATGTAGCGTTAGCAAACACATTAATCCTGCTCTTTGATATAGCAATGTTGGTATTGTCCGGCAGCCTTTATGTAAATGGTGTTGTAGGATTTGACGGTTTTCTTGTCCCGCTTATTGCGCTGATGTCCTCTTTTGGACCTGTTATTGCGCTGGCAAACCTGGGCACTACCCTGCAGTCTACGGTAGCAGCTGCCTCGCGCGTGCTGGCCCTATTGGATGAGACACCAGAAACGGAAGATATAACAGGAAAGAGTACGGTTGCATTTTCTGGTGCAAAGCTTTGTGACGTATCGTTTTCATATGACGGAAAGAGCGTCTTAGATCATCTGTCCATTTCATTCCCGCACAACCAGATTATTGGTGTGGTTGGCAAGTCTGGCTGCGGTAAATCAACCATGATGAAGCTTCTTATGCGGTTTTGGAAAACAAGCAGTGGCTCGGTGGATATTTCTGGCACAAGCGTCGAGAAAATCAATACAACAAACTTGCGCGATATGGAAAGCTATATGACGCAAGATACGCACCTTTTTATGGACACTATTGCAAATAACATCCGAATAGCAAAACGTTCCGCCAGCGATGAAGAAGTAATAGCTGCTTGTAAAAAGGCTGCGCTGCACGATTTTATTATGACGCTGCCCAATGGTTATGAGACACAAGTAGGAGAGCTGGGAGAAACCCTATCTGGTGGAGAACGACAGCGGATTGGACTGGCAAGGGCGTTTTTACACAACGCGCCATTTATGCTGCTTGATGAGCCAACCAGCAATCTGGACAGTCTTAACGAGGCAATTATTCTTCGCACTTTGCATGAAGAGGCACAAGACAAAACTATCGCACTTGTATCTCATCGCAAGAGCACCATGCGCATTGCAGGCACAGTAATTTCCATGGATAGCGGAAGGGTTTCATAACAGATGCTGACACAACATAAAGGATATACACACGATGAAGATTAAACAGGCTCTTTTTGTGACAGCGGGATGCCTTTGCCTTGCACTGGGAACTATCGGTGTATTTCTTCCCATTTTGCCAACAGTTCCGTTTTATCTATTAACGGTGTTTTTCTTTGCCCATAGCTCTGAGCGGCTGCATACCTGGTTTCTTGGAACAAAGCTCTACGAGAAACACCTTGCTTCCTTTGTCCGTGGCAAAGGTATGACTCTACAAACAAAAATTAGCATCATGATACTGGTGACGCTTCTTATGGGATTTGGCTTCTTTATGATGGCCAAAAAAGGGCTCTGGCTGCCCTGCAGTATTCTTGCCGTCATCTGGCTTGCGCATGTTTACTGTTTTGCCTTCCGCATCAAGACAATCTCAGCAAAGTCTAAGGAAGAAAATCACGATGAGTAAACAAAGCAACACAAAAGACCATTTACCCCTTTATGGTCCTGGCCCTCTTTATACGGCAGTTATTGTTGGTCTTACCGTAGTTGCATTCTTTTGCCAAAATCTTCCGTTTTGTACCGCTGGTAAGATTGCTTTTTTGCAAGTTCCATTTGACATGATGGGCATAGCCTTGATTGCGCTTGGGATATATATGTGGATACAGGCAGTCATTGTGGCAAAGGTTACAGATGGCATTAGAGAAAATCGTCTGATTACAACAGGCATTTATGCATGGGTACGCAACCCTATTTACTCGGCTTTTATGATACTTTGCACAGGTATAGTACTCGTTATAGGCAACGTATTCTTCTTTTTCCTTCCTCTTGTCTATTGGCTGTTTCTTACGCTCTTGCTAAAACAGACAGAGGAACAATGGTTACGCGACCTATATGGACAGGAATATACGGCTTACTGTAAGCAGGTTAATCGCTGCATTCCATGGTTTCCAACAGCACGATAGGCTGCACAGCAGACTATGTTGTAGTATTGCAAACCACAGATATGCCAACATAAGCATGCATAACTAATCGTGCATGAGTACAGAAATGAGTAGGCCATGAACATATACGAAGTACAAGATAGAGATTCACGCGTATATGCAGCGCTTTTAGATATTTGGGAACGTTCTGTTCGGGCAACACACCTGTTTCTTTCTGATGCAGAAGTAAAGAACATCAAAACGTATGTACCACAAGCTTTGGAAGCCGTAAAACACTTAGTAATCTATGAAATCAATCCTAACGAACCAGTTGCTTTTATGGGTATAGAAAACGGCCGCTTAGAGATGCTGTTTATTGCACCAGAAGCACGAGGAAGTGGAATTGGTAAGCAGCTGCTCCACTACGGTATTCAAAGGCACGCCCTCTGTGAAGTCACGGTTAACGAACAGAATATACAGGCTGTTGGGTTTTATAAACATATGGGATTTGAGACCTATAAACGAACTGATTTTGATGAAGAGGGAAATCCGTATCCACTTTTGTATATGAAGCTTACCTAACAATTCTCAACTTGTGACAAAAACAGCTTGGCCATTTTTGGCCAAGCTGTTTTTCTGCACTACTAATCGAGCTATAGACCTACCACACTACAACCCTTGATCCCATAGGCACATAGTCATAAATCCATTTTGCGTTCTCAATGGCAAGACGCACACAACCATGAGAAAGATGTTGTCCAAGTCTACCGTCCTGAACCGTAAATGTTCCCTGATTGTAAAGAACAGAGTGGAACAGGTAATTGCCATAGAACTGTGTGTAGTAATAGCAGCTATAGCCATGTCCAAACACATAGCCCTTAGACTGAACACTAAACTCACCCTTAATCGTAGGTGTTGAAGCCTTTCCTGGGCTACAAATAAACTCTCGTATAGGGCTCCAATTATTATGCTGACCGTAGTACACAGCCACGCGACAGCCAGAAGTATCAACGCAGATAAGATAATTTGTTGCGCTGGAATAGCCTTGTGCTGCCGTAAACATATCGTAGTACTGGGCGTTGGCCTTAATCCAATGGCCGTCATTTGCTAAGAAATAATACGCTTTGCCGTCAAAAATCCAACCGGTATGCATTTTTCCGCTTTGAGGATTAAGGTAATACCACTTACCATCAAGCTGCTGCCAACCTGTAAGCATTTTGCCTTCAGCATCTAAGTAATACCAGGCACCCTTATCTTGCATCCATCCACTTACTCTTGCCCCCGAGGCATCCAACCAATACCAGTGGTTGTTGTGGGAAAGCCAGCCGGTGTGCATCTTTTTATTTTGAGGATTAAAGTAGTACCACTTGCCATTAAGCTGCTGCCAGCCTGTAAGTAGTTTGTTTTCAGAGCTCAGGTAATACCAAGCACCTTTATCTTGTATCCACCCAGTGCGTGACTCTCCTTTTTCTGAGTAGTAATAGCTGTGTCCATCTTCTGACGACTTCCAACCACACACAGCTTTGCCAGTTGTGGCATCAAAAAGATGTGTTTTGCCGTTAATGGTTTGGGGGCCATATTGGACGGAACCACCAACAAGATAAAACCAACTATCTCCTAGCTTGACCAGTCCATCTTGTGGGACATCACCATTGGCAAAGCGAATCTGGTCTTGTTGTTGTATAACAGCAACGCGCCCAGAACCATCAAGCCAGCAGCTTTGAGCATCTCTTTGTTTCCAACACAAAGAAGCCATTGCTCCTGAGTCTTCTAGGTAATAGCTTGCCTCGCCCAGATCAAGCCAGCCAGTATGCATCTTGTGGTTGGCAGAATCGAGCCAATACCACTTGCCACCAAGCTTTTGCCAGCCACAAAGCAAAGAGCCATTTGAGGAAGTAGGCTGTGCGTAATACCAGCACTGCTGTGGTTGGTCATACACCCAACCAAGTGCCATTTCACCTGAGGGCTTAAAATAGTAGGCTTTATCTGTTAGACCAAGGTATCCCGTGTGCATGCGCTGTGTGCCAGGATGTATCCAATACCACGCACCTGCAACAGATTGCCAGCCACTCTTAAGAGCACCTGAGCTTGAGGCCAAACACCAAGACCTATCTGCTACACACCAGCCATTTTGTCCCATTGCTCCAGAAGAGCTAAAGGCATACCAACTACCAGCAATCTCACGGATTTGGTCTTGTAGGCAAATGCCTTCTTTATCCATCCAATACCATTTGTTGTTGATATATTTCCACCCTGAGAATCTTGTTCCACTCTCTAACCAATACCAATGTCCCTCTCTTTGGTCCCAGCCAGAAGCGTATCCCTTCCAAGCACCGAAAGCGTCAAAGTCAGACCATTTACCCTCAGTAAAGGTACGCTCATGTGCCATGATGCCATCTGGAGAAAACCAATACCAAACCTTGTTAAGATAGCGCCACCCTGTAGCCATTTGCCCAGAAGAAGGATCTGCCCAATACCAGCAATTGTTGTAGGCAAGCCACCCTGTATGAAGGCTGCCATCTTCGTGGTAGTAAAAAAGCTTGCCATCTTTGTTTTGCCAACCAGAAATAGGTGTCTGGTTTTGAGCATCTTGCGATGGTGCTTGCTCTTGAGCAGTGTTGTTTGCTTGGTCTGTAGCAGCTTGATTGTTTGTAGTTATTTGCTCGTCTGATGGTATCTGTGTTGGCTCGGTAGCCCAAGCAGATGCGGGCACACAACTACAAACAACCCCCAAACTCAAGACAAGGGGTAAGAAGTACTGTTTGCTTAAAGAAAACCTCTTCATTGCATACATCCATTTCTTATAGGTGAGAGGATGCCCTTATCTTATTTACGCGCTGGCAAAATCTTTACTGTTCCCGCATCTTGAACACGCACACGGTTCTCTGCAAGCAATTGGAGCGTTGCAGGATACAACATATGCTCTGTTTTATGTATACGTGCTTCAAGCTCCTCGATTGTCTCGTCCTCATATACAGGCACAGCCTGCTGAGCAATAATGGGACCGCAATCGTAACGACTGTCTGCAAAATGCACCGTCACACCTGTTACTTTTACGCCACTGTCATACGCATCTTGGATAGCATGCGCCCCGCGAAAGCTAGGCAGCAGCGCGGGATGCAAATTAACTACACGGTTGGGAAAGGTATCCAAAATAGGTGCATGAACCATGCGCATGTACCCAGCCATAACCACATAATCGACGTCATACTTTTTAAGCTCTGCTGCAATTAAGGCATCCGCTACCAGCGGGTCATCATACACCTCTTTGGAAAGCGTCATGGTTTGCAAGCCAGCTTTTTGAGCACGCACCAAGCCATAGGCGCTTGGTCGAGAAGAAATAACAATTTCCACACTCGCATCAAGCGCACCACTCTGGATGGCGTCGATAATAGCCTGGAGGTTGGTTCCGCTACCAGAAAGTAATACGCCAAGCTTTATACTCATCGATAGACCACCTTGCCCGTGCCCTCTACACACTCACCCATAATAAAGGGATCAAAACCTTGCTCGGACAGTGCTCCACATACCTCATCAACATCCTGAGCAGCACAT